>NC_020910.1 GCF_000155735.2 Octadecabacter arcticus 238 | reverse complement strand
GAGCCAATATACTTCGTCACCGTCCGTCTTGCATGCGTGCAAGCAGGGCAATCGCGTTTGGCTCATGTTGTTGCCAAGTCACTGAGAATGCTGCGTAAGAAGGTGGTGTCCCAGCCTGCACGTTTGATTTTTATGGAGAGAGAGCCCTTGGATGTGTCACGCCGGAGGACGTCGAGTGCGCGGCGACGTAGAACGGCGATGTTGCCGGGACCGTTGTCTTTCCGATTGCGTGCGGCGTCCTCGCGGAAAGACACATCCAACTGCCAATGAAGGGCATTTTCGATGGCCCAATGGTCGCGGACAGCGGCCAACAGCACCTCAGGTGTGGGAACCCAAGACAGCGCGAAGTAGCGGGTCTCTGAGGTCACCTTTCCGCCCGTCTCTCTGGTCGCCTCGATGCGACCGAACCCCTTGAGGCCAGGGAATTCGTGGTATTCTGCCAATGCCTTAGCCGATACCACAACCGCCTTACGGGTTTCTTTTCTTCCATGGCCGGTATTTTCCGTAACGGCTGTTGGATCGCTTTTGTGCCCCTTGCTGAAACATCCACGGGCGTCAGACAACAGGGATTCCTGGTTACCCTTGAGGGCGAGGCACCAATCACCGCCGCCTGCGTTGATTGCGGCAACCGTGCGGCGGTTGCAATGTAATGCATCACCGGTGACCACCTTGCCCCGCAGATCGATCAACCCAAGCGCCTCTATGGCCGCGCTGAGTTCTGTGCCTCGGTCGGCAGGTACTGTCGCCAACGTCAGGCGCAGCCGCGAGGCATAGGCTGAGACCATCATGCGGGTCCGTGCGCTTTCGCCCGGGTCGCGCGCACCCCGTAACGCTTTGCCGTCAATCGCGATGATATCACCGTCTTTGAGGAGCTTGGTCACATCGGCAAGTACCTTACTGAAGGCCGCATCGAGTGCCTTCGGGTCGATGATCCGGAAGACCTCCGAGAAGGTATCATGCGATGGAATGGCATGCTTGAGTTTCAGGAAGTTCCTGAAAAGGCTCTCTTTTGCACGGCCAAATGCGGCCATCTCGGCGCAGGAGGTCGATCCACATAAGACCGACACGAAGGCGATAACGAGCAGTTCACCAAGGTCGTGGCGCACGTTACTGGCGCGCGGATCAGGAACTTCGTCGAAGGCGGATAGAAAAATATGCATGGCGATGAGCACCCGATGAGAACAACCACCCATCCAGAATCCATCCCGCCATCACCTGCAAGAGCAATCCTTTACTCACTCAGTTCCAAACGCGATTCCCCTGTGCGTGCAAGACGGACGGTGAAACTGATAAGATATCGTCTCAAGAATGACATCAAGCACTATCCCACGTCCTTCAGATCAGTCGGCAATGGCACTTACTGAAGGGGCCGAGCAAGCAGTAGAACAGGGGCATTCCATCTTGAGACGATTATATTCTTGCACACGTGCAAGAAAAACGAATTCGTAATAGCGCCATTGGTGAAATGCTCAAGACACATACCTACCCCACGTGTCCTCTAAGCGCATCAGAACCATAATCGACCATTGGCCGAAGCCGCGTATAGGCCACAGCTGGGCGGAACGATCCTACAAGTTTCGATCTAAACAAACGCAAGACGTTCTCAAGCGAGTAGTTGAAGTAGATCGCACTCGTGAACCCCGCGATGGCAAACACTATCACCGCAAACGTCCACCAACGGATGTGGAAGACAAGCAGTACGACGAAGAAGATGAATCGGGCATCGAAAAACATCAAATGCGGTCGCGCCATCGCATTGCGTCAATGCACCGTCGAACGATAGAAATTGTATCTTTCTTCAGCCATAGCCTCGTTCCATCGCCCTCATCGGTCCGGCCACACAACATTGCTGGTGAACAGGCGCCAATGATCTGACGCGATCCTAGGGAGATCAGCGGACCGTTGGGCGCACTCTGCACAAACTCTCCGGCCAGATCGTTACCAATTTCTGCCAATCCTTTATACAGCCCCTGTTCGATAGTGGCTGCCGGGCGTGTGACACCTGTGACACCGCTGAGATCGATGAGCGACGTCCCAAGGTCCGACAGGGCGTCACCTACGCCACAAACAAGAGCCGCTGCGACGCGTGGTGCGTAGCGTGCGAACAAACGCCGGTCCCGATGCGTTCGCACGGCGAGTGACTTCTGACTGGCATCAACCGCATAGGCAGTTATCGGGATCTCGGTTCCGTCCTCAAGCACCGCAGAGTCAAACTGGACCATAAGATGGGTGTTGTTCTGATTTGGTGCAAACCCACCAAGCAAACGCGCGCCTGTCAGCGGACCTTTCCGAATTTGTGCGACCACCGGTCCCGATGTGTCGCTGTCATTAGTGATGATGGTCGTGGCAAGAACAACATCGCCTGCACGGATGAGAGGTTCTGAGAGGGCAGGGGTGCTGGATTGTCGAATAGTACCCTCGCTCGCTTGACCCGCCACATCGACGTCTTCCTCGGGCACGAGGTCTTCTTCAACTACCACGGTCATGGCTGAAGGCTGGGCAGCCCACGCGCCAAGCAGTCCTTGCTGCTGCGACGCCATCAATTGGGCGAGCTGGTTGATACGGGCGTAGTCAGGTGCTGGAGGCTGGTTTGTCGAAGGCTGGGCTTGCTGTCGCGCGGGTTGCTGACGGTCAATGACCACGGTCCTGGGTTGCTGAGTTTCAACAGGTGCGTTTGCCAGTGGCAGGGGACGATTTGGGTTCGGTGTAATAGCAGGTGGTTTCTCATCAATCTGCCGCAGGGGTTCACCGGGTGTCGCAATAAATGAGGTATCAGTGTCTTGCGCGGTTTGCGCACCGTCCTCGTTTTGTTGCCGCAGATTGTCCTGATAGCGCTCTGACGTGCGCAGCTGATCTCCGGCTGGGGTATCATCCACGTTCGGTGTGCCCGCGACACGTCTCGGACCAATGAGGTCAGGGTTCTTCCAATCCTCGAAGCCAACAGCTCCTCCAACAACCAATACGGTGACTAAGGCACTGTTTCTGAATGATGAAAGCCCACTCTTGCGTCTGCGCGTGACGCGTCTTGCATCGGCTCGATCAGCGGTTCCAGCTTGGTTCACAGCAGAGTCAGCCTCTGCTTCATCTGTGTTTTCATTCAGCTTTTTTGAATCAGTCATTGGGAAATCCCCACTTTCGAAACGCGCCCATTCGACGAAATCAGCGCCACAGATGTGGGTCTGATCCGATAGGCTTTGACTTGACCGGGGCCAGTCAAAATGCAGGACGCAGGCGGGGAGATGATCGCATCTGCCGATTGCAGATAGATTGCGCCGTCATAGCTCCTTGCCTTAACGGCTACATTGTCAGTAGACAGGCGCACGGCATTGCCCAGAATATCCGCGCCCGTCGCAAACGCCATCATCACATCGTCGGAGGCGCTCGCGACCGGTTCGCTCTGATGGGTCTGGAGAGGCTTTGAAACCGCATTTGGCCCCAACCCATGCACCGTGAAGTCGCGGCAATAGTGTGTGTTGAGTGAGTTCGTGCGCACTTCAAAGACCAGCGGCCGGCTCTCACCCACGAGGGACACCACGATGTTGGAAAACCTGTGCGGGACCAGCGGCGTGACCGCCAATTGGTTGGAGCGTTCCTGCATTGCATAGACCTGAAAGCTATTCGGCTTGCCGATCACATAAGATGCGATGAGCCATGCAGGGTTCGTCGCAACAAAGGTGGTTTTGTACGCTCATGATTTCGGTAGGGAAAGAAGCAGAAGTTGCATCCCTCAGAAGACTTGGCATCGTTCATAGCTGTCCGCTAACGTTCCATTGCGGACAGGGTCTAGTACATGCACCAAAAACTAGGAAAACGGGCTTTTGGACACCACTTTGCTCTCGGACACCCTTTTCCAACAGCATAGGATGGCTGTCATGTACGGCCAGACGTCCTATGTCGCATTACGTACCTTTGTTGGGATAGACCCGAATAGGGTGACACCATCGCCAAAGGCACTGCCTTTGCCAGCTGCTTTACGGGCATTGTCAGCCTTTTTCCGGCGGTTCTGTTTCGCATAGTAAAAAGCGGCTTCGTTTTGTGAATAACCCATAATCAACCACCTTTGCGTCCATCGCTTTCACCCACAAAAGCGGGTGGCGCAACTGGAGGGAATGGGTATCATAAATCAAAGCATTGGTCACTCACGCGGTTACTTCTTCCGCGACACAAAACCGTCCTCCGTAAAGGCGTCGATTTGGCTGTCGGTGCGACGGCTCATGCGGCGTCCGTCACTGGAAACCATGATTTCAGCTTCGGGATTGATCTTGATGATAGAACCATCGCCCTCAAGATATGTTGTCTCGGCGTCCCGCTCGACCACGACACTGCCGTTGTGGTCAATACGGACCCAGACGTTATCGACCATCACCCTGACGGTGTGTTCGTCAATGATGATCCCTGACCATCCCAAAGCTGGTCGCGGCGGATCACCACTTTGTCTGGGTGCAATTTGATTTGAACGTCCTCAACATCGTCCGCGCCCTTCAACACAACGAACGCCTCTTGATCTTCTGGCTCTGCTAAAAGCCGTGCGAACGCCTCCTTGGGTCGCCACAGAAACGGCTCGGCCCGTTTTTCGCGTTTCTTGTTCTTGTGGAACGCAATCAGCAACTCGGCCGACTTCCAGACTGCGCAGACGGGGGAGGGGAGTGTCATGCCAGATCCGTTTCAGAAAAATCGTTGCCTTTGTAGAGAAGACCTACGCGATAGGCTTTGGCGCAGGCATAAGCGAAACAGTCGCCAAAATTCAGTTGGGCCGGATGGCCTACCGTCTTGCCATAGGTCCGCGCGGCCTCTTGGGCCAAGCGCCCGATGCTGCCCGATATGTGAATATCGCGAGCCCCCAGCACGTCGAGAAAGTCTGTGACGATCCGCTCCGCTTCTTCGTGCATAGCGGCGTCCCGTCCCTTATCGCCCGCAATGCGGCGGGCGATGGCAAGGGACGCCTCTAACCGTGCCAACGGTGAGCAAAAAATCTGCGTCTGCAAGCCGTCAATATGCTTGAGGTGCGCGCGCGCGTCTGGCTCGTCGGCCAGAATGGCGACGATAACGGATGCGTCCAGAAACATCAGGCATCCCCCCACATTTCATCGGTGAAAGTCTTCATATTGAAGTCGGGATCGACGGGGCCCAGGCCAGCAACACGCGATTGCAGGGGTTTGACCGGCGTTGTTGCAGGGACCCCAGCGGCTCTGCTAGACACCCAGCTTGCTAACGACTTGGATATTTATGATGCCGCACAAATTCAACTCTTCCCGCCGCCATAAGTTTGAAAAGAAGCGACAGAAGGTCACCAACTGGCGAGTGTACAATGAAGGCCTGCGTCAGCGCGGTGATGTGACAATTTGGTTGAGCCCTGAGGTTGTAGATAAGTGGCTTGCCGCCAAACGGCAGACGCCAGGCGGCCAACCGACATACTCTGATATGGCCATATCAGTATGCCTGACGCTGGGTATGGTTTTCAAACAACCTTTGCGGCAGACGCAAGGATTGGTCGGCAGTTTGGCGCGGCTTATGGGGCTGGATGTTCCCGTTCCGAATTTCTCGACCCTCTCGCGGAGAGGTGCGGGGCTCAGCATGCCAGAAAAATCTAAAGCCCAAAGGGCCGGCCCAATCGAATTAGTTGTAGATAGTACGGGTCTGAAGATATTTGGTGAAGGCGAATGGTTGCAGAACAAGCATAAAACAAAGGCCAAACGTAAGTCGTGGCGCAAGCTTCATCTTGGACTGGATATCACAACTGGAGATATCGTTTGTTCCGATTTGACAAAAGACGACGTGGGCGACCCAACTGCTTTGCCCGAACTTCTCGATCAAATTGACGCTCCTGTTAGCCGCTTTTTGGCGGATGGCGCCTATGATGGCGATCCTACCAGCGATCTGCTTGTGGACCGTTTTGGTGAAGCGATAGAGATTGTAATTCCGCCTCCGATCACGGCCGTTCTCAGCCTCGATGCTGCCCGTAATCCAACGCCCCGAGATAAACACATCGCGGAGATTCGAGACAAGGGGCGCCTGGCATGGCAAGTTAGCAGCGGCTACAATCACCGGAGCCGCGGCGAAGCACAAATAGGCCGCTGGAAGATGGTCATCGGCCCCAAACTGAAATCTCGGAACTTTCCAAACCAAAAAACTGAAGTCAGGATTGGGACTAACATTCTCAACAAAATGAACGGGCTCGGCCGTGCCAAGTACGAGGCTGTTGCATGACCTAAATCATGGGAAAGGGCACTTGCGACTACAGATGCCTCCCTGCAACAACGCCAAGAAACTGGGCTTTTTGAAGCGTTTTCTACCTTTTGCAGACGGGACACCGTCCCATGACCAACTTGGAAACATCTTTGCGGCCTTGGATGCCGAGGCGTTTCAGGCCTGTTTTATCGACTGGGTGGCCTCCCTTAACAAGACGGTGACTGGAGTGGTCGCGATTGATGGGAAAACCTCTCGCCGCAGCCTGGATAAAGCTGGCGGCAAGGCCGCAATTCACATGATCTCGGCCTGGAGTTCGGAATGGAATCTGACGCTGGCGCAACGGCAGGTGGACGGCAAGTCCAACGAGATAACGGCCATACCAGAACTGTTGGAGCTGCTCACCCTGAAGGGGGCTATTGTCACCATCGACGCTATGGGATGCCAACGCGAAATCGCCGCGAAGATCATCTCCAAAGAAGCAGACTACATCCTCGCTTTGAAGGGTAATCAGGGCAGCCTACGCAAGGACACAGAATTATTCATGACGGAACAGGCGGCCGTAGATTATGACGACACAACAGTCACTTACCACGAAACGGTAGAGAAGTCTCATGGCCGTATCGAAACAAGGAGGGTCACAGTGTGCACGGATATTGACTGGCTTAAGGCGAACCACAATTGGCCCAGTTTGAAAAGCATCGTTATGGTCCAGTACCACGCCATCCTGCAGGATAAAACGCGCGCCGAAACCCGCTATTACATTTCATCAATGACATCAGATGCTGAACATCACGCCAAAGCCATCCGTGACCACTGGGGAATAGAAAACGGGCTGCATTGGGTCATGGACATGGTGTTTCGCGACGATGAATGCCGTATCCGAAAAGGCAATGCTCCAGCCAATTTTACGACCATAAAACACGCTGCAAGCAACATGCTGCGCTCCGTAAAGGGGAAGCATAGCCTGCGATCAAAGCGCCACATTGCATCATGGGATGATGATTTCCTCGCCGAAATAATTAACACCTAAATCTCATGCGATTCCTCTGCTACATTGCAACGACCGGTTGCCAATGGCGTATGTTGCCCAATGACTTTCCACCTGTTTCAACAGTGTGGAGCTATTTCTACGCGTGGCGCGATGACGGCCTGCTTGATGAGATGAACCGTAAGCTGGTCGAAGCTGCGCGTCTGGCCGAGGACCACAAAGCCCAGCCAACAGCCGGGATCATAGATAGCCAGAGCGTAAAAACCACTGAAAGCGGTGGGGTTAGGGGTATGATGCGGGCAAACGGATCAAGGGGCGCAAGCGCCATATAATAACCGATACGGTTGGGTTTTTGATAGGCTTGGTGGTCCACAGCGCCGGAATTCAGGACAGGGATGGGGCACCCGATGTGCTGAAGGCGATCGCGTCGCGCTATCCATCATTGCGACATGTATTTGCGGATGGCGGGTATGCAGGGCCCAAACTGCGAGACGCGTTGAAAGCCCTCGGCCAATGGACCGTCCAGATCGTAAACGCTCTGACACAGCAGAAGGCTTTGAAGTGCTGCCGCGACGGTGGGTCGTCGAGCGCACCTTCGCTTGGCTGAACCGATGTCGCCGCCTGTCGAAAGATTGGGAGAAATCCATCGCCAGCGCTGAAGCTTGGATCCTCATCGCACACATCAGACGCGTCACACGGTATCTCGCAAGGGATTGAGAAGGTTCAGTTAGTTTTGAATCAGACTCTAAGGGTTCGTCAAGTCCGGAGGGCGGGTAGGCCGACGCCGGTGGAGTCGAACCCGCCGTCGGACGCGACGACCTGACCTGTGACGAAACTTGCCCGTTCGCTGGCTAGGAAGCAGATGACTTCTGCGATTTCACGTTCCGTACCGTAGCGGTTCAGGGGGATAGCGTCGTGGTAGGCGGCGCGAATCTCGGGTGAGTGGACGGCCAGCGCGAGTTTGGTATTCACCGGACCGGGGCAGACGCAGTTGGCGCGGATGCCAACCTCTCCCAGTTCCGCCGCCTGCTGTTTGGTCAGATGGATGACGGCAGCCTTAGAAGTGCCGTAAGCGATGCGCAGGGTGGAGGCGCGTAAGCCCGAGATCGATGCAATGTTTACGATGGCGCCGCCCCGGGCCGACAACAGTGGCAGGCAGGCCTGGGACATCAGGAAAACGCCGTCAAGGTTCGTGTCCATGACGCGCCGCCAGCGGGCGAAGTCCGTCTCGGCCAGCGGTCCGAAGTCGGCGACGCCTGCGTTGTTCACCAAAATATCGAGGCGGCCGCAGCTCTGTTCGACCTCGGTCAACGCCTGCGCCACTTGCTTCGGGATCGAGACGTCACAGGTGACGGACAGAGCGCCGGGCAGGGTGGCTGCGGCGGTCGCGAGTTCTTCTGCGTCGCGGTCGAGCAAGACGACGCGACGGCCCTCGGCGTGGAACAGGGTCGCTGTAGCAAGGCCGATGCCGCGGGCGGCGCCGGTGATCAAGGTGACGGTGTCTTTCATTTCAGCATCTCCGGCAGGAAGAGGGACAGGGCGGGGACCGCCGCCACGATGGCGAGGCCGATGACGCTGATAGCCAAGAACGGCAGCGCCGCGCGGGCGATGCGTTCCAGCGGCAAGTGGGTGATGTTCGCCGCGACGTAGAGGTTGATGCCGACGGGCGGCGTGATGAGGCCAATGGCGAGGTTCACCATGACCAGCACGCCGAACCATACCGGGTCCCAGCCCAGTTCGCGCACGACCGGCATGAAGATTGGCAGTGAGATGAACATCACCGTCACGGGGTCCATGAACATGCCCGCGATTAGCAGGATCAGCATGATGACCATCAAGATCACCGCGCCGTTGTCGGAAAGGCCGAGCAACTGGCCGGAATACTGGCCGACAAGGTCTTCGACGGTGACGACCCAGCCGAAAAGGCTCGCGTAGGCCACGACCAGCATGACAACCGCAGAGGACGACGCGGCTTCGGTCAGCGCATCATAGAGCGCGCGGACCGTCAGCGTGCGGTAGGCGAAGGCACCGACGGCTATGGCATAGACGGTGGCGACGAGGGCCGCCTCGGTCGGGGTAAAGATGCCAGAATAGATACCGCCTAGGATCACGACGGGCGTCATCAGGCCCCAGAAGGATGCGCGGAAACTGTGGCCAAGGTCAAGCCAGTACCCATCGCTTGCGGAAGCGGGGGCGATCTTGTCGAGGCCCGAACGGCCCCGCGGCTTGACGAACGGCAGGACGGCCAGCATCAAAAGGCCCATGAACAGGCCCGGCACGATGGCGGCGGTGAACAGTGCAGAGATCGAGGTTTCCGCGATCACGCCATAGATCACGAGGCCGATGGACGGCGGGATGACGATAGAAAAAGCCGCGCCGGTGCAGACGAGGGCGGCCGCGACGGCGCGGGGGTAGCCGTCTTCCTCCATCCCCTTGATGATCATCGGGCCGATGGCAGCAACTGATGCGGGGCCGGAGCCGGAAACTGCGCCCCAGAACAGGCAGACCACGGTGCCGACGACGCCCATGCCGCCGGGCAGGTCGCCGATCAGGATGCGGAAGAAGCGGATCATGCGTTCTGCGATCCCCAGTTTACCCATCAGGGTGCCAGCAAGGATGAAGAACGGGATGGCCAGCAGCGCGTATTTCGCAATGCCTGTTGCGATCAGGTCGCCCGCAAGCTCGAACCCGAATCCGATCTGCCACATGGCGTACATCGCAGACAGGCCGAGTGCGAAGGCCACGGGCACCCGCAAGGCCATCAGCAGGAAGAAACCGACGATCATCTGGGTGCCGGCACCCAAGCTAAGGAATTCAGACACGTGGCGTCCCCTTCGGTTCGGCGCGGGGGGTGTGCCACGTCTCGGCCACGTACTGCAGATGGCGGATCATGATCAAGGCAAAGCCGAAGGGCAGCCCGACCTGATACCACCACGCCGGTAGGCCGAGGGCATAGCTGCGGATGCCGCTGTCGATCTGGTTCATCAGCGTGGCCCAGGAAAACCAGGCGGAGGCGGCCAGCAGCAGGACTGACAGGATTACCGATAGGATGAAGACTGCCTGTGCCAGCCGCTTCGGCAGCGCATCGTGCACCAGCGTAACGGCCAGATGTTGTCCACGTCGTGCCGCGATAGCGGCACCAAAGACGGTCAACAGCAGAAAGCCGTTTGTCAGCACTTCTTCGGAGGCGGCAAAGGAGTAGTGCGTGGCATAGCGCACCACGACGTTGATGAAACCCAGCAGCGTCATGCCGAGGAACAGTGCGGCGCAGACGATCTTCTCGAATTCTCTCAGCACGAAGCGCATGGCCGTCTCCTCCGCTCACCGGCGCGGCCTCTTTCCGAAGGCCGCGCCGGTGTTGTGTTCCGTCAGTTGGGCTCAGTTTGCCGGGGTCGCGGCGATGGCGTCTTGAAAGCTGCCAACGATCTCGGTGCCGACCTTGTCGGCCCATGTATCGAAGGCGGGCTGGGTCGCCGTGCGGAAGGCGGCCAGTTCGTCTTCGGACGGCTCGTAGACTTCCATCCCATTTTCACGCAGGAAGGCGACGCCGTCCTCTGTGCTCTCACGGGTGATTTCGCGCTGGTATTCCATCGCTTCGGTCGCGGCGGCGCGCATTTCCTCCTGTATTTCCGCATCCAGACCGTCCCAGAGCTGGGTGGACACGCCGAGGAAGATCGGGTCGTAGGAATAGTGCCAGGTCGTCAGGTATTTCTGCACCTCGAAGACCTGCTGTGGGATGATGACCGCGCCGATCGGGTTTTCCTGACCGTCGACGACGCCCTGCTGAAGCGCGGTCATCGTCTCGCCCCATTGCATCTGCTGGGGATTGGCACCGAGAGCGTTCATCACGTCGATATACATCGGACCCGCGACGCGCATGTTCAGGCCCTTCATGTCGTCAGGGGACGTGATCGGGCGGACGTTGTTGGTGACTTCACGAAAACCGTTCTCGCCCCATGCCAGGACTTCGATGCCCTTGTCACGCAGGATGTCCTCCAGCAGTTTGGCGGGCTCGCCCTGCGTGGTCGCATCGACCTGCGCGTAGTTGGCGTAGAGGTAGGGCAGCGAGAAGACGGCCATTTCGGGCACCAGCGGCGTCACGTTGATTGCGGACGTGACGACGATGTCCAACGCACCGCGTCCCACCATTTCGGCCTGCTTCATCTGGTCGCCGCCAGAGAGCTGGGCATTCGGAAAGACGCGGACGTCGTAGGCGCCGTCTGTTTTCTCGGCCAGAAGCTCGCCGAATCGCTCGGCCCCCAAGTGCCAGGTCGTGGTGTCGCCGGTATTGTGCGACAGGCGCAGGGTTTCGGCATAAGCCGCGCCGGACAGGACAGTTGTGGCTAACATGGCGGCCAAGGTGGCCTTTGTAGTCATTTTCATGGTGGTTCCTCTTTCAATATGCCATAATGTGGAACAGAAATTTATGGAGTGGGCAAGATATTTTTGCATTAGCAGTAAGAATGCGCAGGTCTTCTGTGTGAAGCTCAGAAATTCTTGCAGATTAAGGGAATGGTGGTCCATATTATGAAAAGTCTTGATGATGCGACCCCGGCCAGTGGCAGCCAGGCGGTGGATCGTGCGCTGGCGCTTTTGCAGATCACCGGCCACGGCGGTGGGCGCGGTGTGGCACTGTCGGAATTGATCGCGACCTCCGGTCTGGGCAAGCCCACGGTGCGGCGGCTGATGCTGGCGCTGATCGCGCGCGGGCTGGTGGAACAGGACGGTGCCACGCGGCTCTATCATCTAGGCGAGGAAAGTTATGTCCTCGGCACGCTGGCGACGCCGCGCCATGGCCTTCTGGAAATCGCGGCAGATGCGGTCGTGCGGCTGGCCAAGGCGAGCGGCGACACGGCCTTCGTCAATATGCGGCGCGGGTCCTCCGCCGTTTGCCTGCACCGCGAAGAAGGGGCGTTCCCGATCCGCACTCACGCGCTGGAGACGGGCGCGCAGCATCCCCTTGGAATCGGGGCAGGCTCGCTCGCAATATTGAGCGTGCTGCCGGATGCAGAGGTCGAGGTGCTGCTCGTGGACAACGCCGGTAGGCTGGCGGCGGACTACCCGAACTATGACGCGGACCTGCTGCGACGCGACGTGGCGACGACACGAGCGCGGGGTTTCGCGTTGAACCCTGGACGGATCGTGGCGGGAAGCTGGGGCGTGGGCGTAGCCTTGCGGCGCCCCGACGGGTCCGTTGCTGGGGCCATGTCCATCGCGGCGATTGAAAGCCGGTTGCAACCGCCCCGCGATGCCGAACTTGCGGCCCTGCTAACGAGCGAGGCACGGGATATCGAATTACGGTTGGCGCGACGGATGCCGCAGACCGCCTTACAGGAGGACTCAAGATGACAGACCCCTACATTGTGGGCTGGGCCCACACCGCATTTGGCCGCAGCGACGCGCCGGACACGGAGGCGCTCATGGCCGAGGTCACAGGCCCTGCGCTGGACCATGCGGGTGTCGCGGTGGAGGACGTCGATGGCATCTTTGTCGGTGTCTTCAACAACGGCTTTTCGGATCAGGATTTTCAGGGTGCGCTGGTGGGCATGGGCAACGACGCTTTGTCCCGTGTGCCGGCGACCCGTTATGAAAATGCCTGCGCCACCGGGTCCGCTGCGCTGAACGGGGCGATGGATTTCATCGCCAGCGGGCGGGGCAAGATCGCGCTTGTCGTGGGGGCTGAGAAGATGACCGCCACGCCGGGGGTGGAGGTCGGTGACATCCTGCTCGGCGCCTCTTACCGGCGCGAGGAATCCGGCGTGCGCGGCGGGTTTGCCGGACTGTTCGGACAGATCGCGGGTAGTTATTTCCAGCGCTACGGCGACCGGTCTGAAGAACTGGCGATGATCGCTGCCAAAAACCACCACAATGGGATGCAGAACCCTTTCGCTCACATGCAGCGCGATTTCGACGTGGACTTCTGCAACACTGTGTCCGAAAAAAATCCCCTTGTCGCCGGCCCCCTGCGGCGCACGGATTGTTCGTTGGTGTCCGACGGGGCGGCCGCACTGGTGCTGGCGGCACCCGAGGTCGCGGCGGACCTGCATCGCGCGATCCGCTTCCGAGCGCGGACCCATACCAACGAACCGCTGGCCCTTTCGCGCCGCGATATTACCCGCTTCGACGGCGCACGGCGGGCGTGGGATCAGGCCTATGCCGCCGCCGGCGTGACCATCGACGACCTAAGCCTCGTGGAAACCCACGACTGCTTCACGGTCGCCGAACTGCTGGAATACGAGGCGATGGGGCTGGCGGAGCCGGGGCAGGGCGGTCGGGCGATCCGCGAAGGATGGACAACCAAGGACGGGCGGTTGCCGGTGAACCCTTCGGGCGGGTTGAAGTCCAAGGGGCATCCCGTCGGGGCGACCGGCGTGTCGATGCACGTGATGGCCGCGATGCAGCTGATGGGCGAGGCGGGGGGAATGCAGATCCCCGATGCGCGGCTGGTCGGCGTGTTCAACATGGGCGGAGCGGCGGTTGCCTCCTATGCCTCGATCCTCGAAAGGGTCGCGTGATGCAGCCAGTTTCGTCCCGCGTGATGAACTTGTCGCAGTTCCTGACGGGCTCCTCTCGGCGGCACCCGGACGACATCGGCCTCGTCTGGGGCGACGCGAAATGGACCTGGTCCGAAGTGGAGGCGCGGTCGACCGCCTTTGCAGCCGCCCTGCGCGACCGCTATGGGATGCGGAAGGGCGACCGCCTGCTGGTGCAGTCCGCCAACTGCAACCAGATGTTCGAGGCCGCCTTCGCTTGCTGGAAGCTCGGTTGCGTCTGGGTGCCAGCCAACTTTCGCCAAACGCCGGAGGATGTTGCCTGGCTCGCCGCCTCGTCTGGGGCTAAAGGATTACTGGCAGGGGCGGAGTTCTCGGACCACATTGCTGCATGTGACGCGGTCGCCTTCACCGCGACCATCGGCGGTGCGGGCGATGACGACTACGACACGCTCGTCGCCGCTTACGCGGATGCGACAGTCACGGCCACCACCGTGGACCGCGACGATCCGGCGTGGTTCTTCTTTACCTCCGGCACCACCGGCAAGCCGAAGGCGGCGGTGCTGACCCATGGCCAGATGGCCTTCGTAGTGACCAACCACCTGTGCGACCTGATGCCTGGAACGGGACCAGAGGATGCTTCCATCGTAGTCGCCCCGTTGTCCCATGGCGCGGGGATTCACCAGCTTGCGCAGGTCGCACACGGGGTGAAGACGATCCTTCCTGGGGGAACGAAGTTCGAGGCGGCCGAAGTCTGGCGGCTGATTGCGCAGTGGCGCGTCACCAATGCCTTTACCGTGCCGACCATCGTGAAGCTGCTGGTTGAGCATCCCTCTGTCCACGATCACGACCATTCCAGCCTGCGCTATGTGATCTACGCCGGTGCGCCGATGTACCGCGCCGATCAAGTCCGTGCGCTAGACGTATTAGGACCTGTCCTGGTGCAGTACTTCGGGCTGGGCGAAGTCACGGGCAACATCACCGTGCTGCCGCCGATCCATCACTTTGCCGATGACGCCGCCATGCGTATCGGTACCTGCGGCTTTGCGCGGACGGGGATGCAGGTGCAGGTGCAAAACGCCGCCGGGCACGAGGTCGCGGCAGGCGAGACGGGCGAGGTCGCCGTCATCGGCCCCGCCGTCTTTGCTGGCTACCATGACAATTCTGAGGCCAACGCCACGGCGTTCCGAGACGGGTGGTTTCTGACCGGCGACCTCGGCCACATGGACGCGGAAGGTTTCCTTTACCTGACCGACCGGGCGTCGGACATGTATATCTCGGGCGGGTCCAACATCTATCCGCGCGAAATCGAGGAGAAGATCCTGTTGCACCCCGCCATTAACGAATGTGCGGTGTTGGGGATGCCGGACCCGACATGGGGCGAGGTCGGCATCGCCGTCTGCGTCGCGCGGGGCGATGCTCCCGATTCAGCCGCCTTGCTGGAGTGGTTGGGGACGAAAGTGCCTCGCTACAAGATGCCGAAGGCTGTCGTGTTCTGGGAAGAGATGCCGAAGTCTGGCTATGGCAAGATCACCAAGAAACTTATCCGTGCCGAGCTGGTCGCGCGCGGGGACCTTGCCGGTGCCTGAGGCGCGGACATTGATCCACCCAGGTCCGGTTGCCGCGGAGCGGATCACGACGGTGCCGTGCAGGGCGACGCACCGGCGTGTGACGCTGAAGGCGGGATCGACGCTGTTGCTGGCGATGACCGATGCTGTGGGCGTGACTGGCGCCTGGTTCGATTTAGGCGATCTACCGGTCGAGACGCTAACATTCGTCCGCCCCGCCCCTGCGCCGGACGACTGCCACGTGGCTTGGTACAGCGCCGAGACGGTGCTGACAGACGCTATCATACTACAGGCCGGCGCGCATTTGGGGCGGCGAGACGGGGCGGCATTTGCCCATGTTCATGGCCTTTGGTCTGAGAAGAGCGGAACCCGCCATGCGGGTCATCTACTGGCGGATGCAACAGTGTTGTCCATCGATCGCGTGGTCGACGTCTGGGTACTGGACGGCGCGCTGCTGGAAAGTACGCCGGACGCGGAGACGGGGTTCTCCCTGTTTCGCCCAATTTCCACTGGGCCGGTCGATAACCCAAACGCGGTGCTGGCGACGATTCGACCAAACATGCTGATTGATGAAGGTCTTGTGAGGTGCTCTGAAGTCGCGGGTCTGCCGGTCAAGGCCGTCAAGGGGCTGGGCAGCCTGGTTGGCACTCAGTTGGACGGTCAGCCAGCACTGGAAGATGACGCAACGGAGGTCCTGCTGACCGGCGGCACGGGTCAGGGTGTGATCGCCGTGGGCTTTGACGGCCCGGCCGTCGCCGGAAATCTGGCCCCAGGTTCGAACAGGGTCTGCGTGACCTTCGAGGTTCTTCTACTGTCCCAACCAGCCTGACGGCACTGTCAGAAGAAAACTTGTTGAGGCGGGCAGGGTGAGCAATTAGCGTCTCGGGATGACAAAACGCAGCCCGTTCCGCTACTTCAAGACGAGCCCTGAGACCATCCGCTTGGCAGTGATGATGTACGTTCGTGTCCCGCTTTCGCTTCGGAACGTGGCGGATCTGTTGCACGAACGCGGTATCGACATCAGCCACAAAACTGAGCGGCGTTGGTGGAACAGATTTGGCCCGCTGTTTGCCGCAGATATCCGCAAGAAAAGGGTCAGCCAGATGCGCGCATATTCAAATTGGCAGTGGCACCTGGACGAGGTGTTCGTGAATACCAACGACGAGACGCACTACCTTTGGCGGGCTGTGGATCACGAAGCGGAAGTCCTGGAAAGCTTTGTCACAAAGCGCCGTGATCGCAAGGCAGCCTGAAATTCCTCAGGAAGACCATAAAACGCCATGGTCGCGCACATATCTTCGTCACCGACAAGCTAGGTTCCTATGGTGCGGCGATGAAGATGATCGGCAATGTGGACAAACAGGAAGCTGGCCGCTGGCTCAACAATCGAGCCGAGAATTCCCACCAATCCTTTAGGCGAAGAGAGCGGGCCATGCTGCGATTTAGGCGGATGCTAACTTTACAGAAATTCGTCGCCGTCCACGCTTCTGTTCACAACCATTTTAACGCGGAGCGCCACCTCTATTCACGCGACAACTTCAAGCTCAACCGCGCCATCGCGTTAGATGTCGCTCTTTTAGAGAGCATCCTGCCAGCGGGGTTTCGTCCTGTGTCCTCGGACACGGGACACTTGTTTCCATTATAAGTGCAGGCGTTTGATCTATAATAATAGATCGTGACTTGCTTGGCGTGTTGAAGGTATGATATATTATTCTATATCAAGAGTCGTTCTTGATGTGTGAAAGTAGATCAGAATATGAGTTATGCTAACGAAAACATCGCCGCTTCCCTGAAGTCAGCGCGCGAAAATAAGGGGTTAAGCCAAAGAGAGCTTAGCGCTCGCTCAGGCGTACCGCAATCGCATATCTCAAAGATTGAGAGCAACGCAGTTGACCTGCGGCTCTCAAGTCTTGCGTCACTTGCCCATGCACTTGACCTTGAACTGACGATGATACCACGAAAATCGGCACCGGCAGTCAGATCGATTGTGCGCAGTACAGGCAGTCACAAGCCGCATAGTAACAATGATGCACTGCGCGAGCTTGCGCGCGCGCAACGTGCTCTTGATACATTGCCCAAGGCTTTGCATGAGAGCTCGGCGGTGCAGACGCTGCAAAGACAGTTTCAAGAAATGAACAACTTCCGCAACATCTTGCAGGAAACTGAAGCAATCAAAAATATGCGAAGCGCACTTGAAGCTGTCGAGAATTCTGGAGGGCTCAAGGGCCTCGAAAAAATCGCCAAAGATGCTCAACGTCTCCGCAACATGTTGGCGCATAGTCTACCATCACACATGATCGATGAGCCGACCAGTAGACCGGCCTACAGTCTAGACGAGGATGACAGTGATGGCTGATGTATCTGTGCTAAATGTTGAGCTTTATGGTGAAAACATCGGAACGCTGACACGCGTCGCGGGGGATCGCAGTCTGTTCGCGTTCAACGAAGAGTATATCGAAAACCCTGACCGCTCGACACTCGGTCTGTTTTTCAAGGATGAGTTTGGCGAGTTGCGCACCGAATTTAAGCCTGTCCAAAAACAGGTCATGCCGTTTTTTTCAAACGTCTTGCCTGAGGGTCACTTGCGCAAGTACCTCGCAGAGCAAGCAGGGGTTAATGCCGAGCGCGAATTCTTTTTGCTTTGGGCGTTAGGGCGCGACCTTCCTGGCGCGATAACAATCAAACCGGCGGACGGCGAAATCTGGCCACCAGAGGCCGCGCATGTGGATGGCGAAGACGCGCCAAAATCAAAAGACAACATGCTTCGGTTCTCTCTCGCCGGTGTTCAATTGAAATTCTCAGCCATTGAGGGCGCAAGCGGCGGGCTGACTATTCCCGCGTCGGGCATTGGCGGTGATTGGATCGTCAAACTGCCATCACGGGAATACATGGGTGTCCCTGAAAACGAATTTTCAATGATGCGGCTGGCCAAAATGCTCGGCATGGACGTGCCTCGCATTGATCTGGTCGATATCGACAGTATCGCAAATCTGCCTGACGGCACTGATCGCTTTGGAACCAAGGCCTTCGTGATCGAACGCTTTGACCGGCACCCCAGCGGAGAGCGCGTGCATATAGAAGACTTCGCTCAAGTCTTTGGCGTCTATGGCGAAGATAAATATAAGAAGGCGAGCATGCGAAATATTGCTGCTGTCATCGCGGCGGAAGGATCGGATGAAGACATCCGTGAGTTCATACGTCGCCTGACGTTCAGCACGTTGATTGGCAACGGGGACATGCATCTTAAGAACTGGTCGCTGATCTACCCTGATCGACGCAGCGCCGCCCTTTCGCCAGCCTATGATTTTGTATCAACAGTCCCTTACATTAAAGGTGACAGCTTCGCCCTTAACTACAGTCGTGTTCGAGATTTTGCTGCCTTTGATGAAGATGAAATCTCCCATCTTGCTGCGAAAGCAGCGTTACCCAAAAAAATGGTTCTTGATGTCGCGCGAGAAACCGCCAGCGACTTTGCATCGCTCTGGAAGCGTGAAAAAGATGCCTCGCCGATGCTCGACGACGTTAGGTCGGCGATTGATGCACTGCTGCCAACCCTCCCTCTGATGAACGAACACAAGTAGAAAGGCATCGTCAGGTTGCGGGACATCTCGAAAGCCGGTACGTGGGCACATGACCAAACCCAAGCAATCTGGTGCCTTTTCAGGCCACCGTTTCCCACCTGAGATTATCTTATACGCCGTCTGGGCCTATCATCGATTTCCCATGAGTTTGCGCGATGCTGAGGATCTGTTAGCCGCACGCGGTGTGGTGGTCAGCTACGAGACCATCCGCGCTTGGGTTGCGAAATTAAGGTTACAATATGCCAAGGTGATCCGCCAAGATCGACCTAAAGTGGCGGACAAATGGCACTTGGACGAAGTCGTCATTCCGATAAATGGTAAGAAGTATTGGCTGTGGCGCGCTGTCGACAGCAAAGGCGATGTGCTGGACATCCTCGTGCAGTCTCGGCGCAATAAACGGGCCGCCATTCGGTTCTTCCACAAACTATTCAAGGCATTTGGTGAGCCACGGGTGATCGTCACCAATAAACTCCGAAGCTATGGCGCCGCCTTGAAGGAGCTTACTCCGGGAATAGAGCATCGCAGCCATAAGGGTCTCAACAATCGATCCGAAGGGTCACACAGACCGACCCGACGGCGAGAAAAGATCATGGGGAGGTTCAAATCGCCGAGACAAGCCCAGCGATTTCTTTCCGTTCATGATCAGGTCCAAACCGTCTTCCGCTCGCTTCCACCCGCACCGACACACCCTTTCAGCAGCTGCCTATCGCCAGACGAGAGCCGATGCCCATTGGATTTGGGACGACATCACGCGTGAGCTTAAGGCTGCTTGAGATCTAGCGCCCCGGCTATCGTTGCGAAGATCGCCGACAACTTGACAATGCCGTCTGGTTACCTTTCTGTTTTTTCTAAGCACCAAAGGCCATTTTAATGTCTGAAAACCATCTAAAAACTATTGAGCAGCGCCTACTTTGGCTGTCCCACTGGATGATCCACAATGCTAACCACATTCGGCCCAAGGCGGATGGCATCAAAGTCGGTGGGCATCAGGCGTCATCCGCGTCGATGGTGTCGATTATGACGGCGCTGTATTTCCAGACGTTGCGACCAGAGGATCGCGTCGCCGTCAAGCCGCACGCTTCACCGGTTTTCCATGCGATTCAGTATCTGATGGGCAACCAGACGCGCGAGAAGATGGAGAACTTTCGGGGCTACGGTGGCGTACAAAGCTATCCATCGCGGACCAAGGACATTGACGATGTGGATTTTTCGACAGGCTCGGTTGGGCTTGGGGTTGCGGTGACGTCGTTTGCTTCAATTGTGCAGGATTACATTCAGGCCAAGTCATGGGGTGCTGACCAAAAAATGGGCCGGATGATCGCGCTTGTTGGGGATGCGGAACTGGACGAAGGCAATATCTACGAGGCCCTGCAAGAGGGCTGGAAAAACGGTCTGCGCAATTGCTGGTGGATTATCGACTATAACCGTCAATCGCTTGACGGCGTTGTCCGCGAGGGCTTGTTTAAGCGTGTTGAGCAGATTTTCGATGCCTTCGGGTGGGATGTCGTGCGGGTCAAATACGGCCACCTTCAACGCGCAGCGTTTGATGAATCGGGCGGTGACAAACTACGCCAGTGGATCGATAATTGTCCGAACCAATTGTATTCCGCGTTGACGTTTATGGGGGGGGCCGTTTGGCGCGAACGCCTGATGGATGCGCTTGGGGATCAGGGCGATGTCTCGGCGTTGATTGAAAGGCGCAGCGATGCAGAGCTTGCCGAGTTGATGGAGAACCTTGGCGGCAACTGCGTGCAAACGATGGCTGACACGTTTGCTGCGATCGATCACGACCGCCCCGTTTGCTTCTTGGCCTATACGATCAAAGGTTGGGGTACGCCGATTGCAGGCCACAAAGACAACCACGGCGGGTTGATGAACAAGACCCAGATGGGTGAGTGGCAAGATTATATGGGCGTAGCGAAGGGCCATGAATGGGACAAATTTGCGACCATTTCTGACCCTGCCGCGTTCGAGGCCGAGCTGGCAAAGGCGCCGTTTTTCGCTAAGGGCCCGCGGCGATATACCGACGAAGTTATTGATGTACCGACCATCCAGTTGGCCACTGATCGCGAAATCTCGACGCAGATGGCGTTTGGTAAAATCCTCGACAATCTGTCCAAAGGCGACAGCCAGCTTGCCGAACGCATCGTAACCACTTCGCCTGACGTGACAGGCACAACCAACCTTGGCCCGTGGGTGAACCGCCGCAAACTGTTCGCGCGCGATCACCAGGAGGACACGTTCAAGGCCGAAAACATCCCATCCACTGCGAAATGGGAGTTCACACCAGACGGCCAGCACATCGAACTGGGCATCGCAGAGATGAACTTGTTCCTGCTTCTGGCCGCCGCTGGCCTGTCACATTCGGTGTTCGGTAAACGTCTGATCCCCATCGGCACCGTCTATGATCCATTCGTGTCGCGTGGATTGGATGCGTTGAATTACGCCTGCTATCAAGACGCCCGCTTTATGATCGTCGGCACACCGTCGGGCGTAACGTTGGCATATGAAGGCGGTGCGCACCAATCCATCGCTTCCCCGCTGATTGGCATGTCACAGGACGGGCTCGCCGCGTTCGAACCCGCCTTTGCAGACGAGTTGGCCGTCATCATGGAATGGTCGTTCAACCACCTGCAAAAAGACGGTGAAAGCGATCCAGACGAGCGTACTTGGCTGCGCGATGAAACCGGCGGATCTGTCTATTTGCGTCTCACGACCAACCCGATCGAGCAACCCGGAAGACGCGTCGACGACGCCTTCCGCCAGGGCGCAATAGACGGAGCATACTGGCTACGCGAACCGGGACCAAACTGTGAGGTTATAATCGCATACCAAGGCGCTGTGGCTCCTGAAGCAATCAAAGCAGCAGGCATGATCAGCCAAGGTCGACGCGATGTCGGTGTCCTCGCCGTGACCTCGGCTGATCGTTTGAACGCAGGCTGGACAGCGGCGCAGAGGGCGCGTGCGAATGGCACCAAAAACGCCGTTTCTCACATCGAGACCCTACTGCAAGACTTGCCACGCAACTGCGTTCTGATCACCGTTATCGACGGGCATCCCGCCACGCTGTCATGGCTTGGTGGTGTTTGGGGGCATCGGACAATCTCGCATGGTGTCGAACACTTCGGACAAACTGGAACCATTGCTGACCTATACCGCCACTTCCGCATTGATGCCGAAGCGCTGGTCGGTTCAGCAAGCGAGTTGTCCAAAGGGCGCAAGATTCCGCACATCTAAAGTCGTGGGTAGGCGAAGCCAATTGAAGCACGATGCGGCGTCTACCGACGTCACAACAAGCGGACATGTTGCGCCAGTTTGACAACGGGTGAGAACGGCAGTGCAAAAGTGAGCCACGGAAGTGGCAGGATTATCTTGCTGCAGGCAAACTGAACGACTACCGGCTGACGCCGGTAGGTTCCCTTTTTGAATGTAATTCAAGATACTGAAGTATGACAGCGTCAGTGACATTGCCGCTGGTTGTTGAGAAAAATCCGCGAGCCCAAAACCGCTGGCCCCAGTACCGTTTGCGCAGTTCGGGAAACTCGCGCTGTATCTTATAAGACGAGCGTCCCTTGATCCGCATCATCACCTTTGACAATGCTATCTGAGGCGGGACCGATATGAACATGTGGACGTGATCGGTCGACAATACGCCCTTCTCAATATGCACGCCAAGTTCTTGGCATGTTTGGATAATGATTTCACGGATACGCTCACGCATCTCACCGCGCATAACTTTGTATCGGTATTTTGTTGTCCAGACGACGTGAAACCGGTGATAAAATTTGGTATGGCTTCCTGTGGAATAGATCATAATCTTCCCTCTCATTTTTAAGACCCTTACCGCTTCGCGGGGTCTTAAAAATGAGAGGGAAGATTATAGTACATTACGCTAAAGCGGACCGGCTGGAAGCCGGTGGCTTTAATCCCGTTTGTGGAAAGTAAAACTTTGCCACTTTAGTCTTTTCTGTTTTCAGGGAGGGCGGGGGTATTTTCAGCGTGGAACTTTACAGAAAGGTCCGCCTCGCACGTCGAGGTGGCATGAGCGAACGAGCAGCAGCCGTTCATTTTGGGATATCGCGCGCGAGCGTGAAGAAGATGATGAGCTTTTCGGTTCCGCCCGGATATCAACGAACTGCGAAGATCAAGCGGCCCAAGCTTGATGGCTTTACCGGCTTCATTGATCAATGGCTGCAAGACGATCTCAGCCGGAACCGTAAGCAACGTCACACGGCCAAGCGCATTTTTGAACGTCTGCGGGACGAGCATCAATTTCGAGGCGGGCAAACCACGGTCAAGAACTATGTCCGGGAACATGGCCGCCACCATCGAGAGATGTTTGTCCCACTGGCACATGCGCCTGGCCACGCTCAGGCGGATTTTGGCGAAGCGATGGTCGTGATCGGCGGTGTGGAGCAGAAGGCACATTTCTTTGCACTGGATCTGCCCTACAGCGACGCATGCTTTGTGCGTGCTTATCCTGCAGCGGTCTCCGAGGCCTGGGTTGATGGCCATGTCCATGCCTTTGCCTTCTTCGGGCGGGTGCCGCAGTCGGTTCTCTACGACAACGACCGGTGCCTTGTTGCGAAGATCCTGCCAGACGGTTCACGCAAGCGGACCAAACTGTTCAGCGGGTTTCTGTCGCATTACTTCATCCAGGATCGTTATGGTCGCCCGGGCAAGGGCAACGATAAAGGCGCCGTTGAGGGTCTGGTCGGATATGCCCGGCGCAACTTCATGGTGCCCATCCCTCATTTTGCCACGTGGGAGGCATTCAATCTTTGGCTGGAAGAGCAATGCCGCAAGCGCCAGAACGATGTCTTGCGCGGGCATAGCGACAGCATCGGGCAACGCTTGGCCCGCGATCTTGAGGCCATGATGGATCTGCCAGCATCTCCGTTCGATGCCTGTGATCAGGCCAGCGGCCAAGTGAACTCGCAAGCATTGGTGCGCTATAAAACCAACGATTATTCCGTTCCGGTTGCCTATGGCCATCGTGACGTCTGGCTACGCGGCTATGTCGATCAGGTTGTGATTGGCTGTGGTGGCGACGTCATTTCCCGCCACCCAAGGTGCTGGGACCGCGAAGACATGGTCTTTGACCCGATCCACTACTTGCCCCTGCTGGAGCAGAAGGCGGGCGCATTGGATCAAGCCGCCCCTTTGGCGGGCTGGGACTTGCCGGACGAATTTGCGACCCTGCGCCGCTTGATGGAAGCCCGAATGATCAAGGCGGGGCGGCGTGAGTATGTACAGGGGCGTTGTTGCATGGACCCCAGCGGGTCTGCTATACACCCAGCTTGCTAACGACTTGGATATTAATGATGCCGCACAAATTCAACGCTTCCCGCCGCCACAAGTTTGAAAAGAAGCGACAGAAGGTCACCAACTGGCGAGTGTACAATCAAGGCCTGCGTCAGCGCGGTGATGTGACAATTTGGTTGAGCCCTGAGGTTGCAGATAAGTGGCTTGCCGATAAACGTCAGGCGCCAGGCGGCCAACCCACATACTATGATATGGCCATATCAGTATTTCTGACGCTGGGTATGGTTTTCAAACAACGTTTGCGGCAGACGCAAAGGTTGGTCGGCAGTTTGGCGTGGCTTATGGGGCTGGATGTTCCCATTCCGGATTTCTCGACCCTCTCGCGGAGAGGTGCAGGGCTCAGCATACCAGAAAAATCCAAAGCCCAAAGGGCCGGCCCAATCGAATTAGTTGTGGATAGTTTGGGTCTGAAGATATTTGGCGAAGGCGAATGGTTGCAGAATAAGCATAAAACAAAGGCCAAACGTAAGTCGTGGCGCAAGCTGCATCTTGGACTGGATATCACAACTGGAGATATCGTTTGCTCCGATTTGACAAAAGACGACGTGGGCGACCCAACTGCTTTGCCCGAACTTCTCGATCAAATTGACGCTCCTGTTAGCCGCTTTTTGGCGGATGGCGCCTATGATGGCGATCCTACCAGCGATCTGCTTGTGGACCGTTTTGGTGAAGCGATAGAGATTGTAATCCCGCCTCCGATCACGGCCGTTCTCAGCCTCGATTCTGCCCGTGATCCAACGCCCCGAGATAAACACATCGTGGAGATTCGAGACAAAGGGCGCCTGGCATGGCAAGTTAGCAGCGGCTACAATCACCGGAGCCGAGGCGAAGCACAAATAGGCCGCTGGAAGATGGTCATCGGCCCCAAACTGAAAGCTCGAAACTTTCCGAACCAAAAAACTGAAGTCAGGATTGGGACTAACATTCTCAACAAAATGAACGGGCTTGGCTGTGCCAAGTACGAGGCTGTTGCATGACCTGAATTATGGGTAAGGGCAATCTCGGACTTCGCCACATCCATGCAACACGGCTCTCATGCATGCTACGCATGCACTGCCGGGCAGCGGATCGGCCGTTGGAAGGCCGTCGTCGGGCCCAAGCTCCAGACGCGCAACTTTGGAAATCAGAAAACAGAGGCCAAGATTGGCGTCCGGATCCTTAACCGGATGACCGAACTTGGCCGCTCCAACTTCCAACTCACCGCCTGAAATCTGTCTCGGGTAGGGCGCGTTCCGACCCCTTCATGCTCCATGCAACAACGCCCGACAAACCCGAGACCCCGGAAGCCGACCGCCTGAACAGAAGATTTCAGCTTTATGAATTATCCGGGCTAAGTCGATCCAGATCTGCGTGCGCCGCGTCGGGATCGAAGGTGCCGTGTTCCCCGATCAGCACAAGCGCGCAGCCGGTCCTGTGCGGATCCTGCGCAGGGGCCAGCGTCGCGCGTTGTCCGGCCAACTGAAACAGCATGCAACCCGTGCGTCCCTGAAATGTCAGGAACCCCTTGGCGCGGAGCAGATCCGGGGCCAAATGCCCAATCAGATCCTGGAACGCGCGCATGTCCACCGCCCCCGAGTGTGTCCATTCAAGATGAACAAAACGGTCGTCGCGCAGCGGCGCGCGGATGGTGTCTCGTGGCCGGTCCGCCGTCGGTCCCGCCTCAAGCAGAACGGCAAGTGGCAAGGGCGCATCCATGTCGAAACCATACCGTCGCTGTTCAACGGCCAGGCGGGTCTGTAGACTGACCAGCGCGTCCGGGTCCGTCTCGCCGGTCTTGGACAGGCAGATCATGTCGGCCGCGCGCACCTGCGCCTGCCACAGCGGATCAGCGCCGCGCGTCGCGGCATCGGGAGCATCAACCACGCAGACGATGCTGCCAAGGCTGGCCTGAAGCCCGATCACCGGGTCCATCAGTGATTGCACGATACCTGCGGGATCGGCCACACCGCTGGCCTCGATCACGATCAGTTCGGGGACCGGATCCTGGGTTAAAAGCAGTTTGATCGTGCGCAACAGGTCGCCCTGAAGAGAACAGCAGATGCAGCCATTCTTGAGCCCGATGATGCCTTCGGCGCTTCCGCTCAGGATGTCCGCATCAATGTTGATCGCACCGAAATCATTGACGATGGCGGCAATCCGGCGTCCATGATCAGCGCCAAGCAGGCGGTTGATCAGCGTTGTCTTGCCCGCGCCCAGGAACCCGGTGATCAGCAGGATCGGAACGCTCATCCCGATGTGCGGCGGATCGGGCGGCCAGGCGCGGCACTGGTGTCCAGTTGCCCGTCCGCGATCACCGGCACGCCCCCCACCAACAAGTGCCTCACCCCTTGCGACGGACGACTCATGGCCACAAAATCGGCCATGTCGCTAAGCGTCTCCAGATCAAAGACAACCACATCCGCATCGCAGCCTTCCTGCAAGCGCACTTTCCTGGCGATCTGCGGCGCGCAGCTCTCGATCACCCGACCGGGCAGGATTGTGCATTTCGCCAGCGCGTCCATCAAGGGCATCGTTTTGCGCTCGCGCACGTGGTCACGCAGGAAACGGGTGAACGTACCCGACGAGCGCGGATGCGCCGACAGCCGGTCGGGCAGGGGCCATTCTAGACCTTCGTAAATGCTGCCGTCGGTGTCGGTCCACGGCATCGCGTCGGACGCGATCGAGCCGCCGGGATACGTCACCGACAGATCCAGCAGGCGGCGGTGATTATCGTTCACCTCGACATCCAGGTAGTGCCACATCACAAGATCGGTCGGTGATTTCTCGCGCGCGGATTTCATGTCCTCGCGCCCGGTAAAGCGGTGGTGGTTGTGGACTAGTTCGATGTTCGAATACGCGCTGCCGGTGCGTTCGACAAAGTTTGGGTCCATGAAGAAACCTGCGCTGACAACGGTGGCCCCGGTGCCGTAGGGGTAGGCCTCGGTCGTGACCGGCAAGCCTTGGTCCTGTGCCTTGGCCACCAGTTCCACCACCCGTTCGATGTCCATCAGCGAGGTCGAGTTCAGATGGCAGATGTGCATGTGCGCGCCCGTCGCCCCGGCCAATCCGATCAGCCGGACATAGCTGTCAACCGAGCTTTGCGGGTCGATGTTGCTGAGATAGGCAATATGGGTGAAGGTCGGTGTGCCGTAGTCAAAGGCCAGATCGCATATATCCGCCATTTCCTTGACGCCGGCACCGGGGGCATAGCCATTGGGCAGGCCGATTCCGATGGCCCCGTCGTCCAGCCCCTGCCGCACAAGACCGACGATCCGGGCGGTCTGTTCCGACGTCGCGGCCTCGGTTGACCAGCGCATGTCATAGGCCCCGGCGCCCATCTGGTCGATTGGATGCACTTCGGGGTCCAGCTGGATATCGCCGATCACCGCCTTGCGGCCAAAGATCCACGCCGCAGCTGTGCCATAGTTCAGCACCCGGGGAATTTCTGCCTGTCGGTCGTACCAGCCCGCGACAGGCAGCGCGCCCACCTCAAGCTCAAGGGTCGTGGTCACCCCGTCAAACGCCTGCATCCGGTCGGCGGCCACGGACTGCCCGTGCGCGTGCAGATCAAGAAAGCCCGGGGCCACGATCAGCCCCGTCGCGTCGATCTCGTGCCCGGCCGATCCGTCGATCTTGCCGATTCGGATGATGATGTCGCCGGTGATGGCGACATCGCAGATACTGTCGAACCCTGTTTCGGGATCCATCACGCGTCCGCCACGGATGATGATGTCAAAGGCCTGTGGCATTGGGATCTCCTTTAGTTGAACGGATTCTCGGTCTTTGGCCAATAACTGTCATCCCGCTTGGTGAAAGGGATGATGGTGAAATCCGGCGTGATCGCCCCCGGGGTGGCCAGATGGATCACCTCGGCAGCGATCGGCGCGAAACCGTCATAGAAATGTTGCGAGGATTTGACGACGATGTACTTCATTGCGCCAAGGTCCATTCCGGTGTTCTCGAAGGCCTCGGGGTGAAAGGTCTGGGTGCGGCGGGTGTTGACGAGGATATGCAGCCCATCGGATTCCAGCCAGACGCAATCGCCCATGCTCATTGCGGCACTGCCCAGATGCTGTACGGCGTCACGGGCGATGCCCCGCACGGTCACCGTCAGATCCACCGGATTGCCTGACATCGGCCCGATCTTGCCACCGATGCGCACGGCTATTTTGGCCCCGACCCCGGCGTCGATGCACATGCCGACAAGGACCGGGTCCCAGAAGGTGCCGAAGGCAATGTCCTTCAGGCCGCGATCCAGCGCCGCGCGCAGGACAAAGGTCGCGTCCGAAGGCGCGCCTCCGCCGGCGTTGTCGGCGAAATCGGCCATCACCACGGGAGCGCCGTTGACCGTCAACGCGCGGTCGATCCCTTCTTCCATCGGGGGAAAACGACGCAGCTTGTCGCGCAGCGCCCATAGGTCCTGTCCCAATTCCTGTGCCCGCGCCTCAGCCAGTTCGGCGTCGCCGTCGGTGATGACCAGTGTGCGGGCGCCCACGCGCGGGCTGTCGCCCCAGGGAAAACCGTGCACCAGCGAAACCGACAGGATGCCGTCCTTACCCTCCATCGCGGACATCCGATCAACATAGCTACGCATCGGCTCGAAAGGGGTGTGATACATCGCCAGCATCCGACAGTCGTAGTCGCGCATGACGGGGGTGATGTTGCCCTCGGCGGCATCGGCGCACAGGGTGAACAGTTCCTCGGCGCGCTCTTTCACGTCGATATGGGGATATTCCTTGTAGC
Organism: Octadecabacter arcticus 238; assembly: GCF_000155735.2. Taxonomy (GTDB): domain Bacteria; phylum Pseudomonadota; class Alphaproteobacteria; order Rhodobacterales; family Rhodobacteraceae; genus Octadecabacter; species Octadecabacter arcticus. Next base: position 130,819 of record NC_020910.1, on the reverse strand, counting down.
AGATGATCGCGGTGGCGTTATCCAGCATCTGTTCGGTCAGGTGACAATGGGGATCAAGCTCCAGTCCGATCTTGGCCTCCGGTCCCACGATCTCGCGGATGCGGGCCATCATGTCGCCCTCGCAGTCGTCATAGCCCTGCGCGATCATCGCCCCGTGCATCGACATCAGGACCAAGTCCACCGGCATTGCCGCGCGCAGGTCGGTCAGGATATCGTCGCGCATCGTTTCATAGACATGGCGCACAGTCGGCCCGGCGGGTTGGGCATAGGTCGAAAGCCCCTCGGCCACGTCCCAGCCGCGCTCTTCGGCGCGGCAGCGCCAAATGGTGACGGCGGCGGCATACAGACCGGCCTCGCCCCGCGAGGCCTCCTTGGTGTATAGATGCTCGCGAAATCCGCTCCACCCGGTCGGGATCGGCGAGAACGAATTGGTTTCCGTCGCGAGCGACGCCATGAAGAGTTTCATTCGTCATTCCTTGTATTGTCCAGCGCTGATGCAATGTCGGCCAGAACGTGCAGAAGGATCAGCGCAAAGGCGAGTGGGATCGCGACGCCGAACACCACCATCGGCAGGTCCATCGTTTCTGTCTGCCGTCCGGCAAGCCGCGCAAGGTATCCGCGCGCGGGATCTGCGCCGGAGCCAAGCAGGCTGAACCACAGGATCGGCAGGATGAAGCATAGCACGCCAAACGACCGCAGCACCGTAAAGACCAGCCCGCGCGCGCCGGTGGCTTTCAACGCCTCGGGAAACAGCGTCGGATCGCGGCGCAGCCGGAATGCGCAGGACGCCCCCAGAAGCCCTCCCCAGACCATCGAGAAGCGCGCCAGCTCCTCGGTCCAGATCGGAGGTTGGTTCAGAAGATAGCGGGCGATGACCTGCCAGCCGGCCGCGGCCAGCATGACGGCGACGGCAAGGGCTGCCCCTACCAAGGCCACACGGTTCAGACTGTCGGACAGCCGGTTCAACGTGATGGACACCGCCCGCATCGTTCAGCGCCCTACGGCTGCGTTCCAGGCGTCAAGCGCGCCCTCGGGCATGTCCGTCTCCTGATAGATCGGCTGGCTTGCCTCGCGAAACTTGGCGCGCTCTTCCGGGCTCAGCTCGATCACCTCGATGTCTGCCTCTTCCAGCTCTTTCAAGACGGCGGTATCGTCAGACACCAGGTCGCGGTTGGCGTCATGCGCCTCGGCCACCGCATCCGCAACGATCTGGCGTTCCTCGTCGGACAGGCCTTGGTACCAGTCCTCGGACGCGATGGCGACGCGGACCGACGCGCTCATCTTGGCGTTGGTGAAATACTTGATGAATGCGGTGTGCCCATAAGTCAGTGGCACGAAGGCGGGGTTGATGTATCCGCCTGCCACGCCGGTCTGCAGCGCATTGGGCACCTCGGACCACGACACGATCGTGCCCTTCGAGCCCCAGTTCTCGAACGTGGTGATCTGCACCTCGTCCAGTGCGCGCATGCGCACGCCTTGAATGTCCTCGAAGGTGCGGATCGGCACTTCAGTGGTGAAGATCCCGGAGGGCGTTCCGGTATAGACGATATCCAGTACGCGCACGCCCTTGGGAGTCGTACCCTCGTTTATGCGGTCCAGCATGCCCCCCTCGTCAAGCGCGCGGTCAAGCTGCTCCATGTCTTCGAAGAAATAAGGCATCATCGCGCCGAAGATTGTGCCATCCAGCGTCCCGGCGGATTTGGCGTCGGACATCGACACCTCCAGCAGGCCCTGGCTGACCTGGTCCAGCCGTTCCGCTTCTTCGCCCAGCGAGTTGCGCTCGTATTCACGCGCTTCCATGCCGTTGGCATTCAGATACTCGCCAAAAGTATGCGCCCAGACATAGGTGCCCGATTTTTCCAGATCGGGTGGGCTATCAAGTGCGATTTTGACCTCGGCCCCTGCGGGCAGTGCCAGCGCGATGGCCATCGTCGAGGCTGCAAGAAATCTTGTTAGTTTCATGATCTTTTCCTTCTCTGTTTTGTCCAAGTTCGGTTTCGTCATTTCCACAGACCCAGCGTGCGGGGTAGCCAGAGGCTGATTTCGGGGGTGAAGACAAGGATGCCCAGCACCACCAGTTCGGCCGCCAGAAAGGGCAGGACCTTGCGGGCCAGCTTCCAGTAGTCCACGCCGGTGACGGTCGAGACGATCAACAGGCAACTGCCAAGCGGCGGCGAGACCAGCCCGATGCTGAGGTTGAAGCAGATGACGATGCCCAGATGCACCGGGTCTGCCCCGTTGGCCAGCGCCACGGGGGCCAGCAGTGGCACCAGTAGCGCCAGCGCCACGGGCACGTCCATCACCATGCCGGCTAAAATGAAGATCAGGTTCATCACCAGCAGGAAACCGACCGGCCCGAGGCCCATCTGCTCGACCAGACCGGCGATGGCCTGCGGGATGCGTTCCAGCGCCGCAAGATGTCCGAATGCCGCCACCGCGCACAGGATCATGAAGATCGATCCCGTCAGGATCGCAGTGCGCGAGAAACTTTCCCAAAGGTCCGATCTGGTCAGCGGCGAATAGAACAAGGCGGCCACAACGGCGGCCAGCACGGCCACTGCCGCCGCCTCGGTCGGGGTCATCCAGCCCAGAACGATGCCGCCCACGATGATGAAGGGCAGGCAGAGCGCCGGCAGAGCGGCAAGTATTGCTGGGAATAGTGGTGGGCTTTCGCCCTTCTCGATCCGTGGGTGATCCTCGCGCCACGCGTACCAGCCGTTGATGACGAACAGCATCGCAGCCAGCAGCAACCCTGGCATGATCCCGGCCACGAAAAGCGCCGCTACCGAGGTTTGCATGATCGCGCCGTAGAAGATCAGGATGATCGACGGCGGCACGATTGGCCCGATGATCGACGACGCAGCGGTGATCGCTCCCGCGTACTCGGCCGAATACCCGCGTTCGCGCATCGCGGGTACCAGCGTGTTCGACAATGCCGCCGCATCGGCGATGGCCGACCCGGATATCCCCGCGAAAAACACCGAGGTCATGATGTTGACATGCCCCAGCCCCCCCCGAAGGCGTCCGATCAACGCCATCGACAGGTCGATCAGCGCCTTAGTCACGCCGCCCCGGTTCATCAACTCTCCCGCAAGGATGAACAGGGGCATCGCCAGTAGGGAAAACACGCTGATCTGCGAGAAGACCTTTTGCGGCAGCACGGCAAGGTAGCGAGTGTTGTCCGACAGAATGAAGGTCAGCACAGCCGCGCCACCGATGACATAGGCCAGCGCCAGACCCGAGGCCAGCAGCGCGACAACGGCGACAGGAACGGCCCAGATCATGCGGCCTGCCTCATCCTGCAAGGAGAGACAAGGGCGGCGTCAAAGCCTTCGGCCAGAATGTGTGACGGCACGGGCTGTCCCAGCACCAGTGCCGCCGCCAGTTTCGCCGCCGCCGGGGCGGACTGGATTCCATAGCCGCCTTGCCCTGCCATCCAAAAGAAACCGGATGCCGCGCAGGACCAGCCGATCACCGGCTCCTTGTCCGCGACAAAGCTGCGCAGCCCGGCCCACTTGGTTTCGATCCGGCGAATGTCGAGCGTGAAGGCGGTCATGATCCGGTCCGCGCACAGCGCCACGTCCAGCTCTTCGGGTTGGGCGTCCTGCGGTTCGGTCGGTGTTTCGTCCGCGGGCGAGATCAGCAGCCGCCCGGCATCGGGCTTGAGATAGAATTGCTCGTCTACGTCGATGGTGATCGGGGCATCGCGCCGGGTAAAGCCTGCAGGCTCTGCGATCATCATGGCCGTGCGCCGTTTGGGAACCAGGCCGATGGACTCTGCACCGGCAAGCTGTCCAAGCTGATCAGCCCAGGCCCCCGCGGCGTTGACCACGATGTCGGCGGCGATCCGGCCTTTGCGCGTGACCACGATCCATCCGTCACCGTCACGCGACAGGTCGGCAACCGCAGCGCCGTTGATCAACGTGCCGCCGCGCGCCTTGAACTGTCGCAGATACCCCTGGTGCAGGCCCGCCACGTCGATATCCTGCCCACCGGCGTCCAGCATGCCCGCTTCGGCGTAGCCGTCGCGCAACAGGGGCTGACAGCAGCGAAGGTCTGCCGCATCCAGCTGCTCGACGTCGGAGTCAACAGATGCGGTCGCGATCAGCCTCTCAAGCGTTGCGGATTGATCCGCGCGGGCGATCATCAGGATCTGCCGCGGCGACAGCAGCGGCGCATCGGCAAAGCCTTCGGGCGGCGAGTCAAAAAATTTGCGCGAGGCGCGGGTCAGCGCGCGCACTCCGCCGGGGCCGTAGTTGGGGGCAAAGACGGCAGCCGAGCGGCCAGTGGTATGATAGCCCGGCTGAGCCTCCATCTCGATCAACACGACATGAACACCAGTAGCCAGTTCTGCCGCAACTGACGCCCCGGCCATGCCTGCACCGATCACGACGACATCCACTTTGGTGTCTGGTCCATTCATACGCGCCATTCCCTTACGATTCTCGATGCTCCAACGGTAAGCAGAAATTTTCTGGATACAACAAAATTTTCTCATATACGAAAATATTTTCCTTTTCCAAAGTTTGCGCCTAAATATCAATGTGACATTGATGAAAGCGGAGAGACTATGACAACTGAGCAGGTCTTGGGGGCGCGGCTGCGAAAGCTGCGAAAATCACAGCAACTGACGCTCAGCGACCTGGCGGCTGTGTCAGGTGTAGCTCTGTCCACGATTTCTAAGATAGAGAACGGAGCGCTGTCGCCGACGCTCGATAAGGTGCTGCGGCTGGCCGAGGGGCTTAACATCACTATCTCTCAATTGATCAACGAGGAGTCCGAGGGCGAGGCTGAGCCACCCCCCAACAGCCGCCTAGTGCCCGCGCGCGCAGGCGAAGGGATCGTGATCGACACGCAGAACTATGAATACCGCTATCTATGCAGCGAGTTGAAGAACAAGCGTATGATGCCGATCCGCGCCCGCATCAAGGCTGCGACCATGCAGGAGTTTGGTACACTTGAGCGCCACGGCGGCGAAGAATTCCTGATCGTCCTTGAGGGCACGATCGAGGTTCACACCGAATTCTATGCCCCCGTCATTCTTGAGCGCGGCGAGGGTATCTACCTCGATTCCACGATGGGGCATGCCTATCTCAGCGCAGGCGACGTGGACGCCGAGGCGGTTTGCATCTGCACCGAGGTGATGCGCCCACAGGATACAATGTGATGGGACGCATTTGAGGGAAGCACCGCAAAGACATCATGCAGAAGTCTGAAGCTGTAATGGCTAAGCGCGCCACCGAGACGCCGCTCAACATGGTGCTCGAAGCGACTTGAATTGGCCATGGGGGCGGCCCCTGTCGCCTTCAACCACGCCAAACCACAGAGTTCCCGGAGATGTCGCCCCCCAGCCGCGCTTTCAGTGTCGAAGGACACCACCGGGCTTTGTCAGGTTGTTCTGTCAGGACGAGACCAAGAACCGCGCCCCGTTCAGGCCGCCATTTCAGCCGCATAATTGTTCCACAGGGCGTTGTTGCATGGACCCCGAATCCACTGATATTGGTGGCGGCCTGCCTTCTTGAGGATGCTATAAATGCCGCACAAATTCAACGCTGATCGTCGCGACAATATCCCGAAGCAAAAGCGTCGGGTGACCAACTGCGCCGCGTATGACGAAAGCCTGCGTCTGCGCGGCGATCTGACCGTTTGGATAAGTGAAGAGGCTCGCGCTTTGTGGGCGGCGGCACCCCGAACGACGCCTGGCGGCCAGGCTGGCTATTCGGACTTGGCGATTGAGCTTTGCCTGACCTTTGGCATGGTGTTCAAGCAACCACTGCGGCAAACCCAAGGCTTGATGCGCTCCATCGCCGGACTGCTGGGGGTTGAGATCGAAGTGCCGCATTTCACGACCTTGTCACACAGAGGCAATGGGCTGAGTTTGTCTCCCAAAGCTTTGTCCAAAAGCACCGAATCAGTACATCTGGTCGTGAATAGCACTGGGTTAAAGATCTTCGGCGAAGGCGCCCTTTCGGCAGCATGCTGCGCATGCGCCTATCGGGTAATAAATGGCTGGAGCAAAAGCATAAAACCAAGCGTAAACGGCGCTCTTGGCGCAAGTTACACCTTGGCCTTAACCTTGTCAGCGGCCAGATCGTCTGCTCTGATTTGACCGCTGATGACATTGGTGATCAGACCGCGCTGCCGGGCCTGCTGGATCAGATCGACGGCCCAGTTGACCTATTTCGGGCGGACGGTGCTTACGATGGCGAGCCAACAGTTGAGGCTCTTATCGAACGCTTCGGCGCGTCAATCAAGGTCACGATCCCACCACCCAAGAACGCGATTTTGAGCCCCGATGCCGCCCAAAATCCAAGCATTCGTGACCGCCATATTGCAGACATAACTGCCCATGGTTGCATGGCTTGGCAGAAGTCATCCGGCTACAATCAGCGCAGCCATATTGAGACGCACCCTCTCATGCATGCTACGCATGCACTGCCGGGCAGCGGATCGGCCGTTGGAAGGCCGTCGTCGGGCCCAAGCTCCAGGCGCGCAACTTTGGAAATCAGAAAACAGAGGCCAAGATTGGCGTCCGGATCCTTAACCGGATGACCGAACTTGGCCGCCCCAATTTCCAACGCACCGCCTGAATTCCGTCTCGGGCAGGGCGCGTTCCGAACTCTTCATGCTCCATGCAACAACGCCCCTTTTAGTCCGCTTCCCCCACATGTTGACGCGGCGCAGAACCTCGCCCTTGTGGCTTGAGAAGCGGATCGGATCAGTTTGTAACGTCTGGTGGGTTTATAGGGCGTGGCTTTTGCCGTGAACGAGGGCCTTTAAACTCCAACAAAATTTGCGACAGAACCGCTCAAGGTCCACATCAGACAGATCGGCTGGTAGGGGCCAGCTCAAACCTTCCAGGTCAGCACACCGGAAATACTCCAATATCGTGGCGCGTCCAATCGACAGACTCTGCGCCACCCGGCGGCCTGAAAATCCATCTGCTCGAAGCCGTAAAGCTTCCCGTATCTTCCGCATAGGCAATCTCTTCATAAGGGCTCTCTCTCGTTCAAGTGAACGTAAGAGTAGCCCTGTTACAGATCGTCTCGCAGCCGCTTAAAACATGGCCAATTAGGGGTGGCCGGATGTCCCGGAATCACCGGCCGGATCAAATCGGTACGGGTGGCCGGATCACCCCGGAATACGCAACCTCACACTTCCATAAACGATCTTGATAGATATGACCCCGTCGACAGTAGACTTTAGAGACCTGCAGCCCCGCTCAGTGCAAGCTGTTGCTCAACTACGCACTGAGATCGACGTAGAGTAATATCCACGCACCAGATAATGTGATGCTATAGATTTCATGTACAACATCTTGATTTATTCATCTGAATGTTCTAAGTTAAATAGAAACCAAAGTGAGGAGAAATTCCCATGAGTGCTATCCAACAAACGGCTGCCGCGTCGGCGCCGTATAACGACTACCATCAGGCCCCAGTTACCGAAAAACAGATGGCCTATGCGCGGCAAATCGCTACACGCTCTGGCGTTGTTGTCCCTTGGGAAGTTCAGCAGAACCGCTATGCGCTTTCCCGTTGGATTGATACGCACAAAATCGCGAAGCCAACTGGTCAATTTTCAAACTATCCAACATCAAAGCAGGTTGGTTTTGCGGAGCGGATTGCGCGAATGAAACGGCGTGAAGTGCCGCAGGAATGTTTCCGAGATCGTGAGATGATGTCAAAGTGGATTGACGCAAACCTCTGACAAAGGTCAGTAACTCTGCTACATTTAACATAACTACTATTATGCGATAAGTCAGCTATAACTGGGCACATTCTATACTGGGTTGCGACAAATCCCCTATCTTGCTGGAAAGCAAGGAGAACGGAAGATGGCCCACACTGAGTTAGGTTTACGTGAAAGACGCACAATCGAAGATATGCTTAATGCAAAGATGTCGGTAGACAAGATTGCTGCTGAGATCGGCAGGCATCGTTCAACCGTGTTCCGAGAGATCAAACGGAACAGGTTCGTCGATGATGAGTTGCCGAAGCTGAATGGCTACTACGGAATGAATGCGCAACGGACAGCAGTGACTCGGCGTGCGCGGCGTCGCAAGCTGGTGCGGTTTGTGGACCTGCGAAAGCACGTGATCACGCAGCTGGAGGCCGGATGGTCGCCCAAACAGATCGCCGGTCGCCTACAATATGACGGCCAATCTTTGCGCGTCAGCCATGAGACTATCTATGCCTACGTTTACGGTCCAGATGGCCAGTCCGAAGAATTGGCGCGCCATCTGCCGCACCGACGCAAGAAACGTCAACCACGGTGCCGCCGCACGCCGCGTGGCCTTGTTTTCCCGCCCGATCGGTCAATCCATGAACGACCAGACTACGTTAAAAAACGTGAGACTTTTGGCGAATGGGAAGGCGATCTGATGATCTTTGAGCGCGCACAGGGCAAGACCAACGTGGCGTCCTTGGTCGAACGCAAGACCCGCTTTGCCGTTCTGTTCCGCAACAACGACCGCAGCACAACGCATCTGATGAACCGGCTGATGAGCGTGATGGAACCCCTCCCCCAACTGGCGCGCAAATCGATCACGTTTGATCGTGGGATCGAGTTTAGGAACTGGCGTAAACTCAAGCCAGGCATTGGAACAGAGGCGTGGTTTTGTGATCCGCAGGCGCCGTGGCAGAAAGGATCAGTCGAGAATCTAAACAAGCGCGCGCGGCGATATCTGCCACGCGATGCGCCCGTGGCCGCACTCTCAAATCGAGATATGAAGTCGATTTGCGACCGCTTGAACGGCACACCCCGAAAGTGCCTCAGATGGCGCACCCCAACCGAAGCATTCAGGGAAGAACTGATGAAACTAAGATAACGGAACCTGTCGCAACGTGCCTTGAGATTCCACTGCAAAGCGATAATGTCACCCCTGTGCAATTCAGAAATGTCACTCTCTTGTTCAAATGAACAACGGGAGATTGGACATGGGCTGGGTGATGAGGAGCGGACGCGAGCTAAATCGCATTGAGATGTTGGCGCAGGTCGATGATGGAGGCCCCATCGCAAGGTTTGTTCGTAGGGTTACCCTAGACCAGTACGAACGAAGGACACCCGTATTTTAGCACAGTCCATAAAATGTATGGCCCTCATTTTATGGGCAAAACAGTTTAGAGACAGCTTTAGGGGCAGGTTTAGGATCTTTTCTGACCGCTAATGACCTAACCCCTATGTTGTCTTTAAACCGGTCGGTTTTGAGACAGGCAGAGTTGGATACCCAATTCTGCACATCAACTAAAAACGCTCCAATTGATGCAACATGCTGTTCAGAAACGGCTTTATCGGTTTGCTTAATATTTTGTTCGCTATGCGTTCCTTCTTAACGGATCGTACGAACAAACCTTCCGATGGGGCCTAACACCGCAGATTGACGATCCAAAACAGGGCGTCAGCCAGGGAGATGTCTATCAGCTGATGGCCTACAGCCAGCTTTACAATTGTCCGAATGTCATGCTGCTTTACCCGCATCATGGCGCGCTTCCACCCGATCCAATGTTCACAAACTATGCGATCGGCGCAAAACATGCAGAGGCAAATTTGTCTATTGCCACGCTCGACGTCACCGGGTCGGCGCAGAGGCATGTGCTTGATTTGACAAGGTCGATCGATCTATGCTTGACCACTAATTCACTGCCAGCTCTGTGATAACGTGACAATAGAGCCCTGGCATCCATTTGGAGACCTGCTTTGCGCTTTCGACGACCACCTCAATCCACGATCGATCAAATGCATATCTCGCGGGAGGGGGAGTCAGCAATCATTGAGTATGCTGATCCTGCCTATGGGACACTGAACGACTACCGGCTGACGCCGGTAGGTTCCCTTTTTGAATGTAATTCAAGATACTGAAGTATGACAGCGTCAGTGACATTGCCGCTAGTTGTTGAGAAAAATCCGCGAGCCCAAAACCGCTGGCCCCAGTACCGTTTGCGCAGTTCGGGAAACTCGCGCTGTATCTTATAAGACGAGCGTCCCTTGATCCGCATCATCACCTTTGACAATGCTATCTGAGGCGGGACCGATATGAACATGTGGACGTGATCGGTCGACAATACGCCCTTCTCAATATGCACGCCAAGTTCTTGGCATGTTTGGATAATGATTTCACGGATACGCTCACGCATCTCACCGCGCATAACTTTGTATCGGTATTTTGTTGTCCAGACGACGTGAAACCGGTGATAAAATTTGGTATGGCTTCCTGTGGAATAGATCATAATCTTCCCTCTCATTTTTAAGACCCTTACTGCTTCGCGGGGTCTTAAAAATGAGAGGGAAGATTATAGTACATTACGCTAAAGCGGACCGGCTGGAAGCCGGTGGCTTTAATCCCGTTTGTGGAAAGTAAATTTCAAGCTTGGTCCAGAAATCGATACTTTGTCCGATCGTGAAATCCTTGAGATGTTCAATGATGTCATTGCAGCCCAAGAGGCCAATATCGCCGATCCGGCCAATCGACCGATTGAAATCCCGAAAGGACGGCCGCAAATCGAATGGCTTGACGATGTTAAGCAATGGTCAGCGCGCGGTCATGTCCTGAAATGTGAGGTGTCAGATAACGAGGATGGTGGTCTTGTCGTGTATATCGATGACAAGGAGTTGGATGCCGACGCGTTCATGCAATTGATCAGGCCGTTCGCAGGATGGGGCATGCGCATCACCTTCATGGACCAATCCCAAATCCATGATGAACCGGATGTGATTGTGCGTGACCCAGATGACGACAACTGAGCATAGAGACGATAGGGGATTTGATCTGAACTACTATATCTCTCAGGGCGGCAGCCTTGTGTCGCCAACCTGACAAGCTATTGTTCAGTACCTTGAGCCAAAAGTAAGACATTATGCAGCATTCGCGCGGACAGGCCTGCGGCATCGAGCGACTTTATCTAGATTTCGACAGCTTCTTTGCCTCGGTTGAACAGCATTTCAATCCGGTCTTGCGCGGCCGGCCAGTCGGCGTGGTGCCGCTGGATGCGCTGCACACTAGTTGCATCGCGGTCAGCCGCGAGGCCAAAGCGCGCGGTGTCAAATCCCGCATGTCTATCACCAAAGCACGCGAGGTCATCCCCGACATGATTTTCGTTGTAGCCCGCCACGATGTCTATGTCCGCCTACACAAACGCATCCTTGATGTGATAGAAACCTGTTTGCCCGTGGCCCATGTCCGCTCGATCGACGAGGTCGTCTGCAACCTTGTGCCGGTCGAGGGCGCGGCGGGAGAAGCACTGGCGCAGAGAATCAAGCAGGCGCTCGCCAGCACATTCAGCGACGGCCTCACTTGTTCGATCGGCATGGCACCAACAGAATTACTGGCGAAGATCGCAGCCGAAATGCACAAACCCAACGGCTTTCGTCTAATCCGAGCTGAAGACCTGCCGAGTGCCCTCGCTGATATCGAACTTAGCGATCTGCCGGGCATCTCCAAAGGGATGCAGTCGCGCCTTGCCGCCGCCGGTGTGCGCGACTTTTCAGGTCTTTGGGCGCTGGCACCTAAGCAGGCGCGCGCCATCTGGGGCAGTGTCGAGGGTGAACGTTTCTGGAACGGTTTGCATGGCTATCATACGGAGCGGCCCCCAACGAAAAAGAGCATGTTCGGACATAGCCGGGTTTTGCCTCGTGATTGGCGAAATCCTGAAAAGGTGCGGATCTGCGCACGCCTTCTGACCGAAAGTGCCGCCCGTCGTGTGCGGCGCGCTGACATGCGCGCGACGAAGCTGACGCTGAGTTTTCGCGGGAGAGGTTTACAGTCGGCTTCCGGGTCTCAGAGCGAAGACCAGAGCTGGAGCTGGGAGACCAATTTCCTTCCTGTACGTGATGATCACGCCTTCATGCAGGCTCTCAATGAGGGTTTGATACAGGCAGAGTACCGGCTGAAATTCGCACCACGCTCAGTCAGTGTGATAATCCACGGGCTGATCGAAGAAGATCAAGTTATGACCGATCTCTTTGCCGCAGCGGCCGGGCCGTCAGGCGAGGCATCAGAAGGGGCATCACGCGCGAAATGGGAAGCTGTCAGCGATCTGATGGACGGCCTGCGCGCCCGGTTGGGACCACAGGCCTTGTCTCTTGGCCTCCCCGGAGAAGTGCCTGGCGGATATCTTGGTGGCAAAATTGCTTTCGGCCGCATTCCGGACGAGGCGGATTTCAGCGGCCCGCCGGTGGCTGATGGCGATACACATTTCGTGACGGTTTGAGTGTTCTGCGCAAACGCAAAAGTACCCCTAACACAATCATGGTCTTGGCGACGTCGCGCTGTTTTTGCCGACCGCGACAGACGAGCGGGGGGGATGGTACTGTCGCAAAATTTTTTATCTTTCGCGGTGACGCGTAATGGCGCAATAGTTTGTGGGCAACCATAACGGGTAAGGGATGTAGAGCCATGATCGATTTCAAGGGTATGCACTTCCCGAAGGACGTGATCCTTTTCGCGGTCTTCTTTTATCTTCGCTACCCAGTCTCATACCGTGATCTTGAAGATATCATGGAGGAGCGTGGCGTTGATGTTGATCATGGGACGCTGAACCGTTGGGTAGTCAAGTTTGCACCGCTGATGGCGGTACAGGCTCAGTCCCGCAAGAAGCCGACCGCCGTATCTTAGCGCATGGACGAAACATACATCAAGGTTAAGGGCAAATGGACCTACTATTACCGGGCGGTCGACAACACAGGGAAAACCCTTGATTTCATGCTGTCCGAGCGTCGGAATAAGGCTGCGGCTCGCCGATTTTTCAAGCGCGCAATTGGCACGAACGGCGTGCATGACCGTGTCGTCATCGACAAAAGCGGCGCTAATCTGGCGGGCCTGCAAAGCGTCAATGTGATCCTGAAGTTCACGGGCTCCGGCAACACGATCAAGATCCTGCAGGTCAAATACCTCAACAACACCATCGAACAAGACCATCGCTTCGAGAAGCGGATCACGGGCCCCATGCTTGGCTTCAAGGCCTTCCATTCTGCCGAGGCGACACTGGCTGGGATCGAGACCACGCACATGATCCGAAAGGGGCAGCTCAATGCCAACGGCCTTACCGCATTCCAGCAGTTTGCGGCGCTCGCAGCGTAATTGTGTCCAGCCGATCCCCGCACTCAAACTTCAATAAAATTTGCGACAAAGCCATTCCAGGTGGGGCCAGAACCAATCATTTTAACAAGCAAGGGGGCCGCCCAATCCGAGCCAAGATCAACATGCTGGAAAAAGCGTTGTAGGCGACGGTAGGTGCTTTCAACTTTGCTATCGGTAGGAAACTCACAGGCCAGATGGCTCAAATTTACCGTCCGGGCATTCACCATTCCCATGATCAAGAGGCACATCGTTTCAAGGCGAGTGTTGCTCAACTCTAAATGGGGGGATAACCTCTTCTTGAGGGTCGTCAGGGCTTTCGTGATCATCAGTGGAACCTTTTTTAGCAATAAGAGTCCGCTCCTAAATCACCTTCTGGCACCCTCAAACACCCTACTGTCGTGTAGTATGGTCTCGGACCTGTCCGCGCGTGCCTCACAGCTTGCGCAAGTCGAGAAGGCGCTTGGGCCGGTTACGACATTGGTGAACAACGCCGGCGTTGGCGTGCATCAACATGTGACGCACAATCGATATTACCCGACACAAAAACAGTTCGCGAATGCGATCCTGAAATTCTTTCGCGAAACCATCCAGAATGAGTGAAAAACCTTCCGAAGCCAAGTCTCAGACAATTTCCGCGTCATAACTCATGAAAAATTTCGGGTTTTGCCGTAGCTGTGATATAGTTAGCTAATCTTGGTCAACAATGCATCAAGCGATGCCTTTGCATCCCCGTAAAACATACGGGTGTTTTCCTTGAAGAACAGCGGGTTTTCGATGCCGGAATACCCCGTGCCTTGGCCACGCTTGGACACGAACACCTGCTTGGCCTTCCAACATTCCAGAACCGGCATCCCCGCGATGGGGGAGTTCGGATCGTCCTGTGCTGCAGGATTCACGATGTCATTGGAACCGATCACAATCGCCACGTCTGTCGTGGGGAAATCGTCGTTTACCTCGTCCATTTCCATGACGATATCATAGGGCACTTTGGCTTCGGCCAGAAGCACGTTCATATGACCCGGCAAACGCCCCGCGACGGGGTGAATGGCAAAGCGCACGGTCTTACCCTTGGCGCGCAGACGACGTGTCAGTTCTGCGACGTTCTGCTGCGCCTGTGCCACCGCCATGCCGTAACCTGGGATGATGATGACGCTGTCGGCTTCTTCCAGCGCGCTTGCCACACCGTCGGCTTCAATGGCGACCTGTTCGCCTTCCACCGCCATTTGTTCGCCCTGCGGACCGCCAAAGCCACCCAAGATCACGGACACAAAGCTGCGATTCATCGCCTTACACATGATGTAGGACAGGATCGCACCGCTTGATCCGACCAACGCGCCGACCACAATCAACAGATCATTACCAAGGCTGAAACCAATCGCAGCCGCCGCCCAACCGGAATAACTGTTGAGCATGGACACAACGACAGGCATGTCCGCGCCGCCGATCCCCATGATCAAATGGTAGCCAATAAACAGCGCCGCCAGCAGCATCAGTAACAGTGGGAGGAACCCGCCCGTGTTGATATAGGTGATGAGCGTCACAACAGCGATGGCCGCCGCCGCGATGTTCAGCAGATGCCCGCCGGGCAGCTTTTGCGCCACACTGTCCACTTTGCCAGCCAATTTGCCATAGGCAACAACGGAGCCGGTGAAGGTGATCGCGCCGATGAAGACACCAAGGAACAATTCAACACGCAGAATGCTGATTTCAACGCCAGATTTATGCGCCAGCAATCCTGCAAATCCGCTCAATCCGTCGCGCTTTGGAGCGTCCATACCCATCACGCGCGTGAGTTCGATGTGCGCGATAAGTCCGACAAAGACCGCCGCAAGACCGACCAGCGAATGCATCGCGGCGACCAGTTCGGGCATCTGCGTCATCCGCACCTTGGTCGCCAATTGATAGCCAATCGCGCCGCCGCCGATAATCATCAGCACCGACAACAGCCAATAGCCTGCACCAGGCCCAACAAGTGTCGCAGCCACCGCCAGCGCCATGCCGACGATGCCATACCAGACCGCACGTTTGGCGCTCTCTTGCCCCGAAAGCCCGCCCAGTGACAGAATGAAAAGAACCGCTGAAACGACGTAAGCCGCTGTTGTAAAACCAAATTCCATTGTTATTTTCCCTTACGACTTCTGGAACATAGCGAGCATGCGCCGTGTCACGAGGAAACCCCCGAAGATATTAATACCTGTCATGAACACCGCAAGTGCGGCCAGCACTACGACGATGAACGACCCGGATCCAATCTGCATAAGTGCGCCCAGAATGATGATCGAGCTAATTGCATTGGTGACCGCCATAAGTGGCGTGTGCAGCGAATGTGCGACGCCCCAGATGACCTGAAAGCCAACGAAAACCGCCAATACAAACACGATGAAGTGCTGCATGAACGACGCCGGTGCCACAAGGCCGACCGCCAAAAGCAGGAGCGCCCCCACAGACAGCAGTATCACCTGGCTTTTGGTCTGCGCCTTAAACGCCGCAACTTCGTTTGCGCGCTTTTGCTCTGGTGTGAGTTCAACTACCGGCGCTTTCGGTTTGGCCGCAATCGCCTGAATTTTCGGTGGCGGCGGCGGGAACGTAACGGCTGATGCGTGGGCGATGGTCGCACCGCGGATCACGTCGTCTTCCATGTTGTGGTTAATCTTACCGTCTTTGTCCGGTGTCAGATCGGTCAACAAATGGCGGACGTTGGTGGCATAAAGCGTTGATGATTGCGCCGCCATGCGGGACGGGAAATCTGTATAGCCAATGATGGTGACGCCGTTTTCGGTGACGATCTTTTCATCCATCACGGTCAGCTTGCAGTTGCCGCCCTTTTCTGCCGCCAAATCTACGATCACCGATCCGGGCTTCATGGCTTTGACCATGTCTTCGGTCCAAAGCTCGGGTGCGGCGCGATTGGGGATCAGTGCTGTCGTAATGACAATGTCCATGTCCGGCGCAATTTCGCGGAATTTCGCCAATTGCGCGGCGGCAAATTCTGGGCTGGACACGGCAGCGTACCCGCCTGTTTCGGAACCGTCTTTTTGGTCTTCATCAAAGTCGAGGAACACAAACTGCGCGCCCATGCTTTCGACCTGTTCGGCCACTTCCGGGCGTACATCAAATGCGTAGGTAATCGCGCCAAGCGACGTCGCAGTACCAATCGCCGCAAGGCCCGCAACCCCAGCGCCCACCACCAGAACCTTAGCCGGCGGGACCTTACCCGCCGCTGTGATCTGCCCCGTAAAGAAGCGCGGGAAATGATTGCCTGCCTCAATGACCGCGCGGTAGCCCGCGATATTGGCCATGGAACTCAGCGCGTCCATCTTCTGTGCGCGCGAGATACGCGGGATCATTTCCATCGCCACAACGGTCGCGCCCTTTTTGGCGGCAGATTTCATCTTGTCGTCGTCAGCGACCGGACTGAAGAAAGAAATCAATGTCTGATCTGCGCGAAGGCGTTTCATTTCGTCCGCGTCAGGCACGCGCACCTTGGCGATGACATCGGCTGCTTTCCACAGGGCGGCAGCGGTTTTTACAACCTCAACGCCAGCGTCCTCATAAGACTTGTCCGAGAAACCAGAAGCGTCGCCCGCCTTGGTCTCAATCACACAATCGTGCCCGAGTTTTTGCAGTTCAAGCGCGGAAGCTGGCGTCATCGCAACGCGATTTTCCCCATCAAATAGTTCCTTTGGCGTGCCAATTTTCATGCCGTCTTCCCCATGTTAACCGTCGGTATCGAATGAGTTATTGCCCGATAAGCCAATTCACAAGGAAAAGAGACGGTTTGATAGCGCTGCTTGCGATACGCCCAATTCATAAAGAGCCTGACGTTGGGCGGACAGGTCCTGTTTGTAGGTGCAACACAGCCACTCTGGTACCCTGCACAGAGACAATTCCCTGCTATACACCGCCTGATCACGGTGTGACAAAACCTACTCATAAGATCTTACCGCGTCCAAGTATGATGTCACTTGCCTTTTCGGCAACCATTGCCGTTGGCGCGTTGGTGTTTGAACCAATCAAACTTGGGAATATACTGCTGTCACAAATCCGTAGGCCTGAAAAACCATTCACCTTCATGGTTGGATCAACGACGGCGCTATCATCCGACCCCATGCGGCAGGTCCCTACTGGATGATACGAAGTGCGCGCATGGTTTCGCACGAAGTCAGACAACTCGTCGTCTGACTTGATGCTGTCATCGGGCAAAACAACGCGGCTGATATGTTTGGCCAAAGCAGGCTGCGCAAAGACCTCTCGGCTGAGCTTTAGACCTTCGATAGTGACGCGCAAGTCGTCGGGGTGACCAAAGAAATTTGGATCGATATCCGGCGCGGCCTTCGGATCAGCAGACAACAAACGCACGGAACCGCGCGCCTTGGGCCGCAGACCGTAGCAGTTTAAGGTGATGCCTGATTTTCCGGGCGCGACGCCGGCGACTCCGTCCTCCGCCCCCGCACCTGAAAGGAAATGGAACTGCAAATCCGGCATGCTGCGATCCTGACCTGAATACCAGAACAGCCCACCCTCAACCACATTACTCGCGACTGGTCCTGATCTGAACAGCGCATATTGCAGCCCCGCCCATGCAGCCCAATGTGGCTTTTTGTACTTATCCAAACTCAGGTGGTTCTTGAGCTCTGCTACCAAATCAATGTTCACATGATCAGACAGGTTTGCCCCGACCCCCGCAACGTCTGCCCGTACTTCAATGCCCTTCTCGCGAAGGTGTTCGGCAGGGCCGATCCCCGACAGCATCAATAGCTTTGGGGTACCGATTGCCCCTGCCGTGACGATAACTTCTGCTTCGGCGGTTGCAGTTTCGATTTTGCCGCGAAGCTCATATTCGACACCCGTTGCGCGATGTCCATCAAATGTCAGGCGATGTGCTCTGGCACCCGTCAAAATGGTCAGGTTCTTGCGCCCTCGCGCTGGATCCAAATACCCGCGCGCGGCTGACACCCTGCGACCACCGACAACATTGAGCTGATAGTATCCAGTGCCCGCCTGCTCTGCCCCGTTAAAATCCGAGTTCAAAGGGATACCTTGCTGTTGGCAGGACATCACAAAGGCGCGCGTCAAAGGTTGCGGATTGGCAATGTTCGACACACCCAAAGGCCCATCGGTTCCGTGCCATTCATTCGCGAGTGCTGTGTTGCCTTCAGAGCGGATGAAATACCGCTGAATGTCTTTGAACGACCATCCTGTGCAGCCTTCTTCATTTGCCCAACGATCGTAGTCAGCGGGCACGCCACGTGTGAAAACCTCGGCGTTGATTGAACTTCCACCTCCCAGAACGCGGCCCTGTGCGTAAGGTATGCGCCTATTGCTGGCATGAACTTGTGGCGTGGTCTGATAGCCCCAAGTCAGGTTCCCGCCAGTGATTTTGGAGAATCCAACCGGTATGTGAATATAAGGATGCCAATCGCGGCCACCAGCTTCCAACAACAAGACATTCGTGGACGCATCTTCGGTCAACCGCGCAGCAAGGACACATCCCGATGTGCCGCCCCCGACAATGATATGAGTGTAGGCACGGTCGGGCATAGGCGGCTACCTTTCTAGCTTAGGTTTATCAGGACCGGCCATGACGTATGTCATGATGAAATCCACATTGAATGCACGGCGGGTCGCAAGCGCCTCAGCAGCCATGTGATCAAAGGAATAAAGCTCGGCATTGGTGAAACGGTTGTTGAGATAGTAAAATCCAAGGGCCGCAATCGAATGGTTCAATTGCATCGGATCTATTCCAGCACGAATCGTGCCATCGGCAACACCGCGGTCCAGAACGCTTTGAACACGATTAAGTAACGTGCTGGTCCACGTTTTCATAACGCCAGATTTCTTAAGATACGTGGCGCGCAGCAGGTTTTCTTGGTTAACCAAGGCAAGGAAATCAGGATTGGCGACGTAATAGTCCCACGTCGCCTCAACAAGCTTCTGGATTGCGTCCAAAGGGGCCAACTGATCAAGGCCAAGAGACTCTTCCATTTCTCGGATACCTATATAAGCCTCTTCAAGAACAGCGACATACAAACCCTCCTTTGATCCAAAGTAGTGATAGATCATCTTCTTGTTCAGGCCGGTCGGCTCTGCGATCGCTTCAATACCGGCCAGCGCGAACCCTTTGTCGGCAAATTCCCGTCGCGCTGAACTGATCAGGTCAGCTTTTGCAACATCGGCATTGCGACCAATGCGTTTCACAGCGGCCTTACGTAGGGGGGCTTTGGTCATCAGAGACACCTCTTGTCGATACATATATCCACGGTCAACCTTTGCTCGCCCCCAAAGTCAATCCTGCTATGAAATGGCGCTGCATGGCAAAAAACATCATAACAGGTGGCAATGCCGCAATTAGTGACCCCGCAGCAAGCAAGTTGAACGATGAGATGAACTGCCCCTTCAGCGTCGTCAGCCCCAAAGTCACCGGGCGCAGCTCATCCGACTGGATCAGGATCAATGGCCAGAAGAAGTCATTCCAGATGAAGGTAAACTGCAACACGGCCAACGCCGCCAATGCAGGTCGCAAAAGCGGCACGATGACATGGATCAGGATTTTCCATTCACTGACCCCTTCGGACCGAGCGGATTCAACCAATTCAAACGGCAGCTCTGCGATGAAGTTACGCATGAAGAATGTACAGAACCCTGTCTGGAATGCGATTTGGAACAGGATCACGCCCCAATAGGTATCATAAATCCCCAGATCGAGGGTCAGCTGCCGTACCGGCATCATCAAAATCTGGAACGGCACAAAGTTGCCCGCAATAAACAACGCAAAGATGAAAAAGCGGAACTTAAACTTATAAAGCGCAAGCCCTGCCCCCGCCAATGTCGACAAGACCAGCGCGCCTATGATTGCAGGTACCGTGATGATGAAGCTATTCATCAGATAAATCAGGATCGGCGAGCTATCGAAGACAGCCGTGAAGTTGGCCACAAACGCCCATTCGGTGGGCACACCCCAGTAGTTGCCATAGTTGATGTCCGATAAGGACCGACCAGCCGTCGCGACAATTGCAATCATCGGTAGCAGCCAGACAATCAGTGAGATGGGCAAAGCGATCTTATAGAGGCGTTGCCGCAATAGGCTTTGGTCTTGGATTGGGCGGGGAAACATCAGTGAGACCCTTTCTCTGACTTGAGCAGACGCATGAGAAACCAGGCGATATAGACGTTCATGATCATGAAGAGGACTGTGGCGATGGCCGCGGCATAGCCCACGCGGTAGCGGAAAATCGCATTGTCATACATGTAGTAAGCCAGCACGTTTGACGAATTATACGGGCCACCTTCGGTCATGATCGCAACAAGGTCGAATGACCGCAAAGCGCCGATAATCGTGACCACAATGGCAATAAAGGTTGCAGCCCGCAGTTGTGGCAGCACAATATGCACCAGCAGCCACCAGCCTTTTGCACCATCCAGACGCGCGGCCTCAACTATTTCGGGGTTCACGCTATTCAGCCCTGTCAGGTAAAGAATCATGCAATAGGCAGTCTGCGGCCAAAGGCCGGCGACGATCACACCAATGGTCGCCCAGTTTTCGTCCGCAAGGATGGACGGGATGGTCCAACCGAGGGGTTCAATAATGGCGGCGATCAAGCCAAAGGACGGATCATAGAACCATGTGAAGATCATGCCCACCACGATCTGCGATACAACAAAGGGAAAGAAGAACAACGACTTCACAAGCCGGATGCCGAATACTTTTTGGTTAAGAAACAAGGCCACGAAAAGCCCGATCACAGGTGCCAACAGGAAGAGAACAAGCCAGTAGATGTTATTGACCAGAGCTTTCCAAAAGACAGGATCGTGCCACAGCTGTCGGTAGTTTTCAAAGCCGATGAATGTCTTGGGGCCAATGCCCTGCCACTGGGTAAAGGACAGCGCTATTGATTGAATGATTGGGTAAATCACAAAGAGTGAAAACATCGCAAAGGCTGGCGCGATGAATAGAAGAGGCGTGATCACAAGCTTGTTGCGACGAAAAAAGCTTTGGCGTCGTCTTACGGGCACAGGGGCGCCAACGGAAAGATCAGACATGATAAAAACCTCCTCGGGTGGGCTCTGGCGCCCGTAGGCGCCAGAGCGGGCGTTGTCGGATCAAAGATCGCCGTAGATGCGAGCACGCTCGACTTCGATCTGCTCTAAGATCGCGTCGATCCGCTCTGGGTTCTGCATGAACTCCTGGAAGCCTTGCATACCAACGCGGGCCAAAGCAGGATCGGTATCACGGTCATAGAACTGCATGATGCCAGCCGCTTGGCTTAGCTGAGCAAAGCCACCCTGCGCAAACCGGTCATCCTTGACGGTTGCGTTGATGTTGGTTGGGAGCATGTCCATTGTGCCGGCCAGCCTTGTTTGTACATCAGCTTGCGCTGCAAACCGCAGGAACAGGCGCGCATCTTCCTTATTCGATGCATTCGCAGGAATGTGGAAGCTGTCGGTAGGCGCATCTTCATAGATCGGCATGTCAGCGTCGATTGTCGGGAATGGGAACCATTCAACGTTCTTGCGTACTTCCTCAGGAAACATTGAGACAATAAAGGGCGCGAGCAAATACATGGCCGCGTCACCTTGGTTCATGAAGGGCAGCGCCTCTTGGAAGGAGTATGCTGGGTGATTTTCGATGAAGAAGTCACCCTCAACGAGTTCTGCCCAATGCGCGAACACGGCTTTGACGCGGTCGTCAGTATAGGCAACCTCGCCATCCATAAGCTCGGCGTGGAATTCAGCGCCGTTGATCCGCATGTTCAGAAAATCGAACCAGCCCGCTGTGGGCCACAGGTTCTTTGTTCCGATTGTGACTGGCGTGATATCTGCGGCTTGCAGTTGTTCACCGATCGTTTTGAACTCTTCCCAGGTGGTTGGTGTTTCGGTGATACCCGCCTGCTCGAACAAGTCTTTGCGGTAATAGAAACCCCAAGCGTAATAGGCATAAGGAACTCCGTACTGCTTGCCGTCAACGGACGATGCGCTCACCACGGCGGGCATGGACTCGTATAGTCCCTCAGATTCCCAAACGTCCGAAACATCGTCCAGAAGCCCCAGATCAACAAAGACTTTCATCCGGTTGCCCGCATTCCACGTGATCAAATCCGGTGCGTCTGACACCAGAAAATTGCGCATGGCAACTTTGTAAGCCTCGTGATCATACAGATTGAAGATCACGTCGATCTCTGGGTATTCGGCCTCAAATTCTGTGATCAGATTTTCGATGGCCAGCTTTTGTGCCGGGTCCGAGGTATTGGCGTTCATCACCAATTCCCGCGCACTTGCCGCCGTTGAAAGTGCCGCAACTGCTGTTGCACACAATAGTGTTTTGACGAATTTCATAACTTTTCTCCTCCGCTATGACAGCCATTTCCTCTTGGCTATTTTGTGAGCCGTGAAACGGCCACTTTTACCCTTTGATCGGGGCAACCTTTTGAACTCACTGGTGAGTTATTAATTTACTATTCTTGCATTAACTTTCCTCGCGTTGCATCAGCAGGACATTGCACCCTGTTTGGACCAACACGTCATCTTGATTGGTGACGTCAAACCGCAACTCGACAACTCCGCGGTCGCCCTTTGACGTCAGCTTGGTGGTTTCAACTGATATTCTTGCCGTAATGCTGTCACCCATCACGATGGGGGCTGTGAAGTTCCAACTTTTCCAACCCAAAGACGCCACCGCTTGCAACTTTACATCAGCGCGGTTTTTTAGCCCGTCAACAAGGCTAAGCCCCAGCAGACCATGTGCGATACGCGCTGGAAATCCCTGCGCGCGGGCGAATTCATCATCCATATGCACGTCGAAAAAGTCGCCGGAAATCCCAGCAAAGTTCACGATATGCGTTTCCGTCACTACGATACGGCCAGTTTGAAAATAGTATCCTACCTGCAGGTCTTCGAAGTAACATTTGCCGGGCTGTAAGCGCGTTTCGGTCATCTGGTTCACGCTGCTGCTTCTTGCAGGCGCACGGCACCCGCTGCGGCACTGACAGTTGCACCAGTTTCATCAAACAAATGACAGTACTCGGCCTGTAGAGTGGCTTTAACTTGTGTACCAAATGAGAGTGGCTTTTCGCTATCAGCTTTAAGAATGACGTCCTGCCCCATCTCTGTCTTGCCATAGGCAAAAGCAAGACCGCCAAGATTTTCAACAACATCAACAAGAACAGACAGGCCTGTGTCGCCATAAGAGACAGCAAAATGTTCGGGTCGAATGCCGACATATACCTTTTGACCTGGGCGTACATTTGCCCCGTCCCGCAGAGGGATGTGAATTCCGCCAACTGTTCCTGCCGCCGTCACAGCCGCCAACACGCCGTCGCATGCATCTACGGTACCTTCCAAGAAATTCATCTGAGGTGAGCCGATGAAACCCGCGACAAAGCGATTGTTTGGTTTCGAGTAAAGCTCCAGCGGTGATCCGATTTGTTCGACCAACCCATCGCGCAGAACGACAATGCGGTCCGCCATGGTCATCGCCTCGACCTGATCGTGCGTGACGTAGACCATCGTTGCACCAATTTCGTTATGCAATTTGGATAGCTCAACCCGCATCTGCACACGCAGTTCTGCATCCAGATTAGACAGCGGCTCGTCAAACAAAAAGACCTTGGGCTGGCGTACAATAGCACGGCCAATGGCAACACGCTGTCGTTGGCCACCCGACATTTCCTTTGGCTTGCGATCCAACAGATGTTGGATCTGAAGAATATTGGCTGCCTGATCGACGCGCCGCTTGATCTCTGCCTTATCAACCTTTGCCATGCGCAGACTGAAGCTCATGTTTTCGGCAACCGTCATATGCGGGTAAAGCGCGTATGACTGGAACACCATCGCAGTGCCACGATCCGATGCTTCAACTTCACTCATGTCTTCGCCGTCCAGCAAGATCTGGCCAGAGGTAATGCGTTCCAAGCCACAAATCATCCGCAAAAGTGTAGATTTTCCACAGCCGGACGGGCCAACAAAGACGACAAACTCGCCATGCTTGGCCTCTAGGTCGACGCCCTTGATTACATCGACAGTCCCAAAGGACTTGCGGACGTTTTTGAGAACAATATCAGCCATCTTTCCTCCATAGATCGTGAAAACGATCCTATTCCTTTGCTTAGACGTCGGTGACCCAACGCTCTTTCTGCGTGCCCATTTGTAAATGGACGGACTTCAATTCTGTATATTCCTCAATACCGTAGCGGCCGGTTTCACGACCGTTGCCCGACTGCTTAAAGCCGCCCAAAGGCATCTCTGGGAAACCATCCAGCGCGGAATTCACCCAGACCCGACCCGCTTTGATGTGACGCGTGCAATAAAGCGCATTGGCCAAATCCTGCGTCCAAACGTAGGCAGCCAAACCATAGTCGGTGGCATTCGCAAGCTTGATCGCCTCATCGCGATCCTGGAACGTCATCATGACAAGCACCGGACCAAAGATTTCTTCGCGAGCGACGCGCATCTCGGGGCGCACATCAGCAATGATCGTCGGTGGGAAAAACAAGCCATCGTATGCATCTTGATCACCGCCACAAACCATGGTCGCGCCCTCTTTCACCGCAATATCAACGTAAGACGATATCTGTGCATATTGGCGATCGTTGATGATCGCACCAATGCGCGATGTTGGATCGAAGGGGTCACCCATTTTCAGATCTTTGAGACGCGCGGCAAGTTTCGCCTGAAACGCATCTGCAATACTATCCTGAATCAGTAACCGTGATCCCGCGATGCAGCATTCACCCATATTGACGTTTGCCGCCTTAAGTACACCGTCAATGGCGGCATCTATGTCGCAGTCCGCAAACACGACGGAGGGCGATTTGCCGCCCAACTCTAGCGACAGCTTCTTGATGTTTCCAGCTGACGCTTTAATCGCCATTTTGCCGACGCGGCTGGAACCGGTAAAGGCCACCATGTCCACATCATGGCTATCGATAATGGTTTGCCCAACTATTGCGCCGTCTCCGGCCAGTATATTGCAGACGCCCTTAGGTAGGCCTGCATCAACCAAGTATTGTGCAAGCATCAATGAAGTGCCGGATGTGAATTCGCTTGGCTTTACAACAACTGAACAGCCTGCACCTAGTGCAAAAGGCAATCGCTCGGACAGGATCAGCAGCGGAAAGTTCCAAGGTGTAATAATGCCAACAACACCAATCGGTTCGCGTAGCACCATACCCATCATGTCGGGACCAAGATTGTTGTGACTGTCACCGTGCAACCCGCGTGCCTGACCCGCAGCATAGTCCCAAAGTTCGGCAGCAAACATGACCTCGCCGCGCGACACGCCAATGGGCTTCGAAGATTCCAACGTTTCCACAAGTGCAAGTTCTTCGACGTTATCACGGATTTTTTGCGCAACGGCACGCAAAACCGCGGCACGGTCACCAGCATAGGCATACGCCCAATTACCGCTATCAAAGCTACACCGTGCAGCCGAAATCGCGACATCTGTATCGTCCTTGGTTGCGGCCGCATAAATGCTGACCACACGGCTATGCGCAGGGCTCTCGCGTTCAATCGTTGCGCCATCAGATGCATCAACAAACGCGCCATCAATAAAGTTCTGGTAGCGCCTTGGATCTGCAAAGACCTGTTGTACCGCGTCAGACATGTGTTGCTCCTAGCGCTTTGGATTTAGAGGATTTGGCACAGGTTTCGTCACCCACGAAACAATGCGCGGGCATGAGCGTCAGATTTTCAGACACCCGAGGTGCGAATGACATGCGATCGAGAATATCCTTTTGCAGATCAACCCCTGGAGCTATTTCAATCAATTCCATGCCGGTCGCGGTCAGTTGGAAAACGGCACGCTCTGTGATGTAGGTGACTGGCTTACCTGTTGCCGCGGCAAGCGCACCTGCGAATGTGACTTCGCGGACCTGATCTACAAATTTTGGAATGCGGCCGTAATTTTCAATCGACAAAGTCTGTTTGGCTGCAGCCACGCGAAGCCCACCCGTCTCAAACGTTCCGCAGAACACGACCTGTTTCGCACCTTGCGAAATATCAACAAAACCACCCGGCCCCACGACATCACCACCCAATTGGGAAACATTGACGTTGCCAGCAGCATCGCATTCGCCAGCACCTAAAAAGGCGATATCTGCCCCGCCACCGCTATAATAATCGAACTGATCGGTAGAGCGCATAATGGCCTGCGGATTGATCGCGGCACCAAACAACGGCCCGTCAATAAGACGACCATTGTGGATGCCCTGCTCAACGGTGACCCATATCTTACCGATAGACCCACGGCTTTCAAGAATGGCCGCGATCCCGCCGGGAATTCCAAATCCAAAGTTCACGGACTGCCCATCGATGATTTCA
The DNA here is from genome assembly GCF_000155735.2 of Octadecabacter arcticus 238. Taxonomy (GTDB): domain Bacteria; phylum Pseudomonadota; class Alphaproteobacteria; order Rhodobacterales; family Rhodobacteraceae; genus Octadecabacter; species Octadecabacter arcticus. The sequence goes on along the minus strand of NC_020910.1, from coordinate 104,424 downwards.
TCGGCAGCACGCCGCGCGATGATGGCCCGCGCACCTTGCGGAAGGGTCAATCCTTCAAAGGCCTCCCCAATAGGAGCGGTTGCATGCGGCAAACCAGCGACGCTTGGCTGATCATTGCGAAAATGCGTCTGCGGCTGGTCTGCGATCTTTACCACACAATCGACAAGTACGCCTGGTACAGAAACAAGCCGTGCATAACAGGCCTCTGCTTTGCGTGTTTCACGCACTTGCGCGAGAACCTGTCCACCTGCGTTTTTCGCAGCAAGAGCCACAGAATAAACATCTAAGTCACCAGCTTCTTCTGCGCCGGATATATTTCCTGTCTGGTCGCAATAGGTGCCCCGAATGATCGCAAAATCAGGATGAATGGGTAGGTAGCGAATGTATTTATTGCCACCCAGAACAACGATTTCACTTAGCGGCACTGCCAATTTCGCAGCCTCATTGGCGGCACCCCCAGTTTCGCGCGGATCATATGTCGTGCCCAAACCAACATGCGTGATCAAACCAGGACGGCCTGCCCCACTTTCGCGCAGCAGAAGCGAAATCACACCAGACGGCAGGGTGAAAGCTTCGATATCATTGTCGCGTGCCAGTCGCTGCATCTGCGGCGACCAAGACCAATGCCCGCCAATAACGCGACCCACCATGCCCTTGTGTGCAAATCGGCTGATGCCGCGAGCCTTGCCGTCGCCAATTCCAAGTGCATGAATCAGCGTCAGGTTCTTGGGGTGGCCGGTTGCGAGGAAACGGGATTCGAGGGCTGCAAAGATTGCATCCGGCTCAAGCATGCCGCCACCATTGCCGGTAACAGCAATTGTCGCCCCGTCATTTACGAGGTCTGCACAGTCCATGGCTGACAATTCAATCACGTGGGATTCACTTCTTTCTTTATTCACTCACTGGAGAGTTACTTAACTTGAGGATTAAGTCAATACGTCAAATTTGAGTAAAGACATTTCTACTTTTCCGCTCTACGATCAGTCCCACACTGGGGCAAACGGCACTGTTTCTGCGTTGCTAATGCGATAGTCGGCCGTCGTCAGCACGTCGATTTTTTGCATTTCGGATGACGACAGAACAAAGTCCATAACGTCAAAGTTGGCCTGCATATTGGCTCGTTTTGTCGACATTGTGTTCAGCGCCACGCCCTTTTGCAAAATCCATCGCAGGGCCACCTGCGCCGCTGACTTACCGTGGCCTTCGCCAATTTCGCCCAGAACGGGATACTTAAAAATTTCACCCCGTGCGATGGAACAATAGGATCCTAGTCGGATTCCGACCTCAGCAGCGGTGGCCAAAACCTTGTCTTGATTAAGCAGCGGATGAAATTCGATTTGATTGATCACAAGCTTCGCATCCAAACAACGCACCGCAGCGCGCATCATCGCAGTTGTATAGTTGGACACGCCTATATGCTTTGCATATCCCTTTTCATATGCATCTTGCAGCAGGGTCAATGAAGGCTCGACCGGATTGTCGTTGGGCGGCCAATGCAACAGAAGGACATCAACTTGTTCTGTCTTCAGGTCACGCAAGCTCTTCTCAACTGACGGCATAAATTTGTCAGCTGACATGTTGTGCGGATGCACCTTTGTCGTGATTTGCAGCAATGTGCGATCAATCCCTAACTCAGGAAGCACAGCGCCCAGGTCAGCTTCGTTTCCGTACCACTGCGCCGTATCAAAAGCGCGGTACCCGATCTCTGCAGCCGTGCGCACCGCAGATTTCAACTTCTCACTGCGAAGTGGAAATGTCCCAAATCCGCGCTGAAAAACGCCTGTAAATGCCGTCGACATATTAGTCCTCCCTCAATGCGCCCTTCTCTTAATCAGGCGCTGATCACATCATCTCTTGTTAAGTCACTCTCTAGTGAGTTACAAGTGATTCGAGTTATTCAAAAACATGAGGACGACACGATGATCAGACATTTGGTTTTTCTAAAATATAGAAACTCGGTATCACGAGACATCAAAGACGGTATTCTACGCGACCTCGAAGCCCTCAAAACAAAAGTCAGCGGCTTTATCAATTTTGGCTCTGGTTCAAACATATCGCCTGAAAATGATGTCGTGCGGGGGTTTCTGGATATGTTCTGGATCGACTTTGAAGATATCTCAGCGCGTGACGCCTACTTATCGAATGAAACACACAAAGGCATCGCAGCGCGGATCAACGCTGCGACAGACGCGGGTATCGATGGCGTCTTTGTCTGTGATGTCGCCGTTTAACACAGCAAAAAACCATTCCACACTCTCACCACTCACCATAAAAACAGCCGCAAACTACAAGGACAACAGGCCATGACACAGCAAGTTGCATTAGTAACTGGAGCAAGCGGAGGCATCGGGCGCGCCACGGCATTAGCCATGGCTGAGGCATCTTTTTCTGTCGCTCTGAATGATCTTGAGCCATCGGAAGCCTTGGATGATCTGGTCACTGAAATTGAAAGCATGGGGGGCAAAGCTTGCAAGGCAATCTTTGATGTCTCCGACATAAATGCGCACGCAGACGCCCTGCAACGCATCGCAGCAACGCTTGGTCCTATTACGACGCTCGTCAATAATGCCGGTGTCGGTGTCATCAGCCGCGGTGACATCCTTGATGTGGGCGAACAAAGCTTTGACCGCTGTATGACGGTGAACGCCAAGGCGGTTTTCTTTTTGTGTCAAGCCTTTTCGAAAACGCTATTGGCACGCGAACGCGCTAAAGACTGCGCCCATGCGATCATCAATGTCACCTCGTCGAATGCGACCGCAGTCGCCGTGCCCCGCGCAGAATACTGCGCCTCAAAGTCTTCCGCTGCGATGATCTCAAAGTGCTATGCAGCAAGATTGGCCCCTGAAAATATCGCCGTCTACGACGTGCAGCCAGGCCTCATTGAGACACCGATGACAAAAGCGGTGATCGAGACCTACAAAGAACGTGCAGCAGCCGGACTGTGCCTTTACCCGCGTGTTGGCCAGCCTGAAGAAGTGGCACAAGTGATTGTGAGCCTCGCGACCAATCGCCTACCCTATACCACTGGCCACGTTATATCCGTTGATGGCGGCATGCTTGTGCCAAGGTTTTAGGATTGCATGCGTGAACCACCATCTTGAACACCTCAACAGCGCCCCAGCCCAACTTGCAACTTGCAGCACGGTGGATGGCACAGATCGCGCCGTCTTGATTGCGCTCTTTGAGGCTGCCGTTTCCGCCGCCGATCCTTACGAAGCGATCAAAGCCAATCTTCCCAAGCCCCCCAAAGGCCGAACGGTCGTCATAGGTGCGGGCAAAGGTGCAGCGCAGCTCGCACGCGCTTTTGAACAACAGTGGACAGTGCCGCTCAGTGGGGTGGTTGTTACGCGTTATGGCTATGACGTGCCATGCGATCAGATAACCGTTTTGACCGCGGCGCACCCTATTCCAGATAAGGCTGGGTTAAACGCATCCCGCCAAATCATTGATGCCGTTCAAGACCTTACCGAAGCTGACCTTGTTGTTGCTTTGATATGTGGTGGCGGGTCCGCACTTCTGCCGATGCCGCTGGATGATCTGACACTGCAGGACGAAATTGATCTGAACACATCATTGCTAAATTCTGGCGCACCCATTTCGGTGATGAATGCGCTACGCGGGCAGTTTAGTGCCATCAAAAGCGGGCGTCTTGCCCAGATGGCACATCCTGCAAAGGTCGTGACCTTGGTGGTGTCAGATGTGCCGGGAGATGACCCAGCACAAGTTGCGTCAGGCCCCACTATCCCAAGTACGGTATCTCGTGAATTCGCACTGAGTTTGATAGACATCTGGAGTATTTCCATGCCACCACGTTTGGCGAAATGGCTGGAAATCACACCGCGCGGTACACCGATCACCCAAGACGCCAGCTTTGCACGTGACGAAGTGGTCATCATTGCCTCGGCACGAAAGTCGTTAGAAGCCGCAGCGGAACGCGCAAAAGAGATCGGGATACCTGCGGTCATTCTATCTGACCAAATCGAGGGTGAGGCGAAGGAAATTGCCAAGATGCATGCGGCGATTGCCACGGAAATTTCTCGCAACGACCGTCCATTCCCACGACCCGTCGTTTTGCTGTCGGGCGGCGAGACGACCGTAACGCTTTCCAAATCCGGCAAAGGGGGACGCAATTCGGAATTTGCGTTGTCATTGGCGCTGGCAGGCGCAGAAGTTCCGTTTTCCGCACTCGTGGCAGATACGGACAGGATTGACGGCTCAGAAGAAAATGCTGGCGCATTCGTATCAGGCCAAAGTGCCAAACACCTTAGATCGCTGGGACAAAACCCGGAAGCTCTCCTTGCAAATCACGATTCCTGGACAGCATTTGATGTCATTGGCGACCTCTTTTCACCCGGTCCAACCGGCACCAACGTGAACGACTTTCGGGCAATTTTGATCAGATGACATTCATACCCACAAGCTCACTTTAGACCCTACCGCTACCACATGAGGACAACATGAAAATTCAATTGCCAAACAAAAGCGGTGAACTGACTGCATACAGCCTGACAGGTCAACCTATCTTGGGCACGCCATTGACCAAAGACAGCACACGTGTCGTTTATTCGGCGGCGCATGTTGTGGCTGACCCGTTCTCTGACAGCGCGTCTATGGGATTGCCCTGCATTGATTGGGACAAAACAATGGCGTTCCGGCACCATCTGGCTGATCTGGGGTTGGGCATCGCAGAGGCGATGGATACAGCGCAGCGCGGAATGGAGCTGGATTGGTCACAGAGCCTTGACCTGATCCGTCGCACAAAGGCGGACCTACCAGATGCACTTGTTGCAAATGGATGCGGAACGGACCACTTGGCTGACACAGAAGCTCATTCACTTGAGGACGTCAGACGCGCATATCTCGAACAGGTCGAGGCCATCCAAAACGCCGGTGGACGGATCATCCTGATGGCAAGCCGCGCCCTCGCACGTGCTGCAAATCGTGCCGAGGACTATATCTCGATTTACAACGACGTGCTGGCCGCATGTGATGAGCCGGTCATCCTACACTGGCTTGGCGACATGTTTGATCCCGCACTTGCTGGCTACTGGGGCGCGGATAGCTTTGAAGATGCATTGCCAACCGTTTTGGAGATTATTGCCACGAATGAGGCAAAGGTAGACGGGATCAAGATATCCCTTCTGGATGCATCCAAAGAAATCACGATGCGGCAGCAGCTACCTACAACGGTGCGGATGTATACTGGTGATGATTTCAATTACCCCGAACTGATCGGCGGTGACGGTGACGCGTTCAGCCATGCTCTACTTGGCATTTTTGACCCGCTAGCTAATCACGCCGCATCTGCCATCTTGGCCCTCAACACAGGGGATGCGGCGAAGTTCCGTGCGATCCTTGATCCCACCGTACCGCTCGCGCGGCATATTTTTTGCGCGCCTACACGGCACTACAAAACCGGCGTCGTTTTCCTCGCATGGCTAAACGGACATCAAGATCACTTTAAGATGCTGGGTGGTTCTGAAGCTATGCGCGCCCTGCCCTATTTTGTAGACTGCTTTAAGCTTGCGGATGAATGTGGCGCGCTTTCCAATCCCGATCTCGCGTGCAAACGCATGGGTCACCTGCTGAAACTCTACGGGGTCTAATCTGAAACATGCGTGATTTTTCTGCCGATACATCTGCTCTCTCGCTGAACACCGCAACTCTTGGTCATAACCTTGATGGCCACGGCGCAGGTTGGCCCGTCGAGCGTGTCATTGATGCATGTGCCAAGCATGGACTCGGAGGTATCACATTCTGGCGTCGCGAAATCGGGGCTCGCGCAGTCGAAATTGGCGACCGCGTCCGGGCTGCAGGCATGGAGGTCACTGGCTTGTGCCGCACCCCTTATCTGGTTGGCTCTGAACTACCCCCCCACTGGCTGGATGAAGCCAAAGCAAGCATCGACATGACCGCAGGCCTTGGTGCATCTGTTCTAACAATCGTGACCGGTGGTACTGAACCGAGAACAAAAGGTGTGCTGGAAACCCAGAAAATTCTGGCAGAACGCGTCTCGCAGATGACGGAATACGCAGCTGATCGGGACGTGGATCTTGCGCTAGAGCCGCTGAACCCGATGTTTGGTGGGAACCGAACCTGCATCATGACGGTGCGTGATGCGTTGCGCATCTGCGATATGGTTGGCGCCGACAATCTTGGTGTCGCAGTCGATGTCTACCACGTCTGGTGGGACAGTGACCTGCGGGCAAGCTGCGCCGAAGCTGGCGACAAAATCTTCGGATATCATCTTTGCGACTGGCTCGAAAACACCGGCGACATGCTACTGGATCGCGGCATGATGGGCGACGGCGTCGCTGATCTAAGGGACATCCGCTCTTGCGTGGAAGACGCCGGTTACAGCGGCTTCTGCGAGGTCGAGATTTTCTCGGTTCAAAAGTGGTGGAAGCGAAGCCCAGAAGATATTTTGAAAGTTATCGTAGACAGATTCAAAGAACATTGCTGAACGATAGATATTGCCAGTAAAGCAGCCCTTGGTAGCTGTCGCAGCGAAATGTCACTTTGTCCGCACAGCAGGCCGCTATGCAAAGCGCAGCGAAAGTCCGCAATCCGCCCTTCGTGCCGAATGCTGCATCTGCGATGCTCGACTGGTAACGTTTGATGCAAGCTTATGACCAAAAGCTCGCATGAGGGCGGCTTGCAGGAGACGATTGGGGATATCCGATTTTGGCCTGATAAGTGTTTATTTTGGGTGTGCCCTCTACATGATGTGTTCATTATTTCGAAGCGGACTCAAAATGAACACGAAACTGGTGTGCTTCAGTGTCCACCGCAGGTGTCATCACGGGTATACCCTAAATGCCGCGCCCGGCCGCTAATTTGCCTGGCTGCCTAGGTTTACGGAACCAGCCAGTCGGTAAGACGATTGGTCAGTCTGGGGTGTTCAATCGGTCCCTAATGACTTTTCCTAGCTTGAACCAAGGTATGACCTTTGGCGCCACATCCACACTGGCCCCGTTCTTCGGGTTTCGCCCAATTCTGCCTTCGCGCTGCCTGCAACTGAAGGCGCCAAAGCCCCGAATTTCGACGCGGTTACCGCGTTCAAGCGCTGCCGTGATCGTCTCAAAGATAGTATCGACAACGGCCACCGCCTGTTCATGCATCAGGTGTCGGTTCTCAGCGGCAATTTTTGCGTAAAGCTCTGATCTGATCATCATGCGTCTCTGTAAGTGGCTTTGCTTTCTATCATGTGTGCGACATTCTGGCCGTGAGCGATAGTGGAAAGACCCTGATTTAGCTAGCAGCGATGGCTATGGACTAAGTTGGGCCTCTCCAGTCGAGCTACGCCCTCTCTGCGAGCCCCCACCACTGCGTTCTCACCTTGATTGTCGCGCTACAATCGTATGCTACTCTCACCCAATAGGATAACGGGGAGATGGCGCAGGCATGGCGAAGCAGGTAACACATAAGTGGGCTTTCAAGGCAGGAATGCGGGCGCGTTCTTACAATTGGAAATCTTCAGCCAAAGCCATAGCCCGACTCAAGTCGGTTCTGTCGCAAATTTTGGTGGCGTTTGAGTGCGGGCATCGCCCGGACATAATTATGCTGCGAGCGCCGCAAACTGCTGAAACGCGGTGAAACCGTTGGCATGGAGCTGCCCCTTTCGGATCATGTGCGCAGTCTCGATTCCAGCCAAGGTCGCCTCGGCAGAATGGAAGGCCTTGAAGCCTAGCATCGGCCCCGTGATCCTCTTTACGAAGCGATGATCCTGTTCGATGATGTTGTTGAGGTATTTGACCTGCAGGATCTTGATCATGTTACCTGAGCCCATGAACTTCAGAATTACATTGACGCTTTCCAGACCCGCCAGATTGGCGCCGCTCTTGTCGATGACAACACGGTCAGGCACGCCGTTCGTGCCAATCGCGCGCTTGAAGAATCGACGGGCTGCTGCCTTGTTGCGACGCTCAGACAGCATGAAATCAAGGGTTTTCCCCGTGTTGTCGACAGCGCGGTAATAGTAGGTCCATTTGCCTTTAACCTTGATGTAGGTTTCATCCATACGCCAAGATTCTGCAGTCGGCTTCTTACGCGACTGCGCTTGTGTCGCCAGCAGCGGCGCAAACTTAACCACCCAACGGTTCAGTGTCCCATGATCAACATCAACGCCGCGTTCCTCCATGATCTCTTCAAGATCACGGTAGGAGACCTGGTAGCGGAGATAGAAAAAGATCGCGAAAAGGATCACGTCCTTCGGGAAGTGCGTACCCTTGAAATCGATCATTGCCCTACATCCCCGACCCGTTATGTTTGCCCAAAAACTTTGCGACAGAACCACGGTGCAAGCCAAACATGGCTGAACGATGTTGCAAACCTGATGAACAACCGTCCGAGAAAAACCCTCGGATGGAGAACACCCGCTGAAGCCATGGCCGACGAAATCGCGGCCTTCAAATCAACCGTTGCACTTGTTGTTTGAATCCAAGCAGACCCGCTGGGGTCCCTGCAACAACGCCGATCCAAGGGCTCTCTCTCCATAAAAATCAAACGTGCAGGCTGGGAAACCACCTTCTTACGCAGCATTCTCAGTGACTTGGCAGCAATATGAGCCAAACGCGATTGCCCTGAACCTACACAGGTTTCATTTTTTTGTTGCCATAGCAAATAGAGCCTATATAAGATTATGGTACCGAAAAAAAATTTTGTTCGTTTGTATAAACAAATAGTGGTGAACCATTAAGCGTCACAAAAATTTTACCAAAGCAGATTATAATTAACTAACTTTTAAAACACGAATATTAACAGATAATGAGATGCGCCAACAAATAAAGTGTGCAACTCAAGGGGGGAGGTTAAGTACAGGACAAGATCTTACTTTCTTTAATACTTGATAATAACCAAATGATCTTTAATTATTTTAGAAACAGGAAACGAAACAATGTCTACATCTGAAAAGAATAAAAACGCAATCAACGATAATCGTAAAGCTATTTTTTCAATTGAATCTAATGTTTTGTCTAATAAAGCAATGGTGTATTTATCACGATCTATGATTGAAGAAAATCGGCTCATGATAATGAGTAATTATTCTGCGGCTTTTATGGGAAACCGTCAGCTTGCAAATGCAAATACAGATGAAATTTTTGCAAACAGAGACGCGATCCTTGATGGCATGAGCGCCGAAGGCGACGTACAGCAAAATTACGTAAATGCCCAAAAAAACAAATCAGCATTAGATTTTCTGAACCACAGGTCTGAACTAAATACTTCAGTCCTAGAAATCAGTGAGAAGATGGCCACAATTAACTCCCACATGATTGAAATCAACCTTGAAATCATGAACGCTAACAAATCAATAGTTGATTTTAATGCCGAGCAGATTGCAATCAATGCTGAAATGATCCAAGGGTCGCTGTCGGCCACTGAGGCAACCCCTGTAAGTAATGAAGATATGATCGCCGTTAATAGTGCGGCAATGGCAACCCTTAGCGCAAATGTATCTAAAAACCGGGCAACGATAGAAAGCCTGCTGGAAAAATCTGTCTTAAACTCATCTGCATTGGTGAAAAACAAGGCAGAAATAAACGATCGACGTGAATCTATTATGGAAAATCGCAAAGGCATTGCAGCTAACAAAGCTAAAATCGGTTGATACTCGTCTTAGACGGTTTTATCGAAAACGGTTAAACTCGTACGTTTGAAAGCCGCATATTAATGCTCGAAGCAGATCCATATTTTGGGTCTGCTTCGACCGTATTTCATGGATCGGGTGCGGCGCGTTCCAACTTCTTCACGCTCCATGCAACAACGCCGCTTCCGGCTACAATCAGCGCAGCCGGGCTGAAACCCTAATGAGTCGCTGGAAGACCGTGATCGGGCCCAAACTCAGGGCATGCTCTTTCAAAAATCAGAAAACCGAAGCCAAGATTGGCGTCCACATACTCAATCGGATGACCGAACTTGGCCGTCCCAATTTCGAACGCACTGCCTGAATTCTGTCTCGGGTAGGGCGCGTTCCAGCCAAACGCGGCCGTCGTCGGGAAGCTTGCTGGCTCGGACTTCGAGTATCTGTCCGTCATCTGCCATTAACTCGCAAAAACCACGGTGATCATGGGACAGGCCAAGGGCAGTCGCAGAGGCCAGAAACCGTTCGTCTGTCAGCCAATCGGCAATGACAACAGCCCTGTGTGTTTCAAGGGTATCGTCAAGTTATTGCCTCCAAGCCGCAATGGGGGTCACCGGTCTGTTTTACCCTGCCTTTAGCTCACACGTGATGTCGTCCCAAATGCTGTGAGCATCTGAGCGAGATTGCCGATAGGCAGCTGCTGAAAGGGTGTGGCGGCGCGGGCGGAAGACGGTTTGGACCTGATCATGAACGGAAAGAAATCGCTGGGCTTGTCTCGGCGATTTGAACCTCCCCATGATCTTCTCTCGTCGCCGGGTAGGCCTGTGCGAAACTTCCGCTCGATTATTCAATCCCTTGTAGGCACGATGGTCGATACCAGGCGCCAGTTTCCGGAGGGCCGCCCCATAACTTCCCAGTTTGTCGGTAACAAGGACGCGCGGTTGACCGTATTGCTTGAACAATTTGCGAAAGAAACGGTCTGCTGCCTTTGTATTGCGGCGTGACTGTACAAGAATATCCAGCACGTCACCCTTGCTATCAACAGCGCGCCAAAGCCAATACTTTTGGCCACGGATTGTGATCACTACCTCGTCGAGATGCCACTTATCCGATGGTGCAGGCCGGTCACGGCGTATGACTTTGGCATATTGGTGGCCAAATTTTCCAACCCATGACCTGATTGTTTCATAACTGACGATCACACCGCGCTTGTACAAAAGGTCCTCAACATCGCGAAAGCTCATCGGAAAACGAAAGTATGCCCATACAGCGTAGGAAATAATTTCAGATGGGAACCGATGGCCCTTAAAGGCCCCGGATTGTTTGGCTTTTGTCATATGGTTTCGTACGATTGAGAAAGCCGCCCGTCAACTTGACGATACCCGCGCGATGCAGATCAATAGTTCGATACTAAGCCATATCTTTCACCATTTTTAGCGTCCGTTGGGCGCGGTAAACAAAGGGATAGTCGATGAATTTGCCATCAACTAGCAGCGCTGCCGATCCCGCCGCTTCAGCCTCAGTAAAGGCATCGACCACCTTGCGTGCATAGGCAACGGCCTCATCACTGGGTGTAAAGGCATCGTTCACCACTGGAACCTGGGTGGGGTGAATGCAGAGCTTGCCTTGGAAACCCATCTGCAGCGCCGTCTCCGCAGAGGCTCGTAGCCCATCGAGATTTGGAATGTCCACCCAGATTGTATCGATAGGTGCCTCAAGGCCGGTTGCGCGCGAGAGAGCCACCAACCGGCTACGTGCATAATCGAGTTCGCGTTCATCTGCCGTCCAGATCATGTTCATGTCGAAGGTGAAGTCGCCCGCGCCAAAAGCCAGACGACGGATTCGACTTCCACATTTAGCGATTTCTTCCAACGCCATCAGCCCTGCGCCAGTCTCAATGATCGGTAGTAGGTCGATGCTACCAATCGTAATTCCCGCGCGCCGTTCTAATTGTGTTAATATCCAGTCAGCCGCCAAGAGCGACGCGGCGCTTTCGACCTTCGGCAGCATAACACCATCAAGCGCCGGCCCAACCACGCCCTCCAAATCGTCTAAGCAAAACTCAGTATCCATAGCGTTCACGCGGACATAGGCTTGGCAGCAACGCGGCCGCTGCAACGCCTCGGCGGCTTTATTCCTTGCTTCTTTCTTTTCATTTACAGCAACTGCATCTTCAAGGTCAAGGATAGCTACGTCTGCGCCGATGGTGAATACTTTTTCTGCATGACGGACGTGATTGGCGGGGGTGAACAAAAAACTACGAAAGGATGACATGGATGCTCCATTGTTTGGGTCAGCCGGCACAAATTCGACGGACATTACTATTATTCAGGTAGTCTCCTAGCCATTCAGACATAGCTAGGGCAGTTGAAGTATCTCACGCGTTTGCTCCGGTGTCGCAATTGGCCTTCCCATCGCCTTGGCCATCGCTGCGACGTGATCGACAAGATCGGCGTTCGTCGGCTGACCCAGTTCAGGATAAAGGTAGTCCCCCAAACCGATCGAGACGTGTCCCCCCATTTCGATAGCGACAGCTGCCGGCGCGGTCAGGTTTCCGATTTTGTTGCATACCGACCATTCGACAGCCCGCTTGGGCAAAAAATCCAGATGTGCAAGCAATCCTCGCGCCGTGCCTGGATGGCCGCCTAAGATACCGTGATCCGTTAGCTCAAACAGCAAGAAGGGCGTTTCATCGACTTCGCCCATTTCCGCAAGCGCATCAAACAGCCTGGTAAAGGCGATCGTCCAACTAATAAATTGCGGCCGAACTCCAAGCGCACGAAAGGTTGCTACAAATTCTAGAAGCGTTTCAACCGAGTTTGCATAAACCTTGTCATTAGTGGCAAAGCCGTCCGCAGCGCCTACAAACCTGTCGATATTGGTCGAGCCAGTATCAACCGGCACAAAATCTGGCTTGAGTCCCATATCGACCAGGTTGGCAATATGTTTGGTTCTGTGGACTGCATTGCCCTGAACACTGACTTGGCCGAGGGTGGGATGCACCAGGATATCTGATTGCTCACGGATCAGGCGAATGGCCTCAGCATAGAGATCTGTATCATGCGCCGGCTCACCATCGGGCCTGCGCGCATGAAAATGCACGATCGCCGCCCCCGACTCTCGGGCGCGCGTCGCCGCTGCCGCAATTTCGGTCGGAGTATAAGGCACATTCGGATTGGCCCCCCGCATCATATACTCGTTGATGCGGGCTTCGAGGATCAGGGGTTTGGACGAAATTGGATTGCCGCTAATCATTGACTGAGTTCTCCACTTTAAGATGCCAACGCATGCATGATGGGAATAAGATCAGATTTGGCCTCGAACCCAATGCCGGGAACGTCCGGTAGGGTGACATAGCTGTCCACCACTGGATGCCCATCGGCAAATCCGCCAAACGGCTTGAAGAGGTCAGGGTAGCTTTCGTTGCCACCCAGTCCAAGCCCCGCTGCAATGTTGGAAGACAGTTGATGCCCTCCATGCGGGATACAGCGCCGCGGTGACCATCCGTGATTGCGCAGCATTTGCAGCGTGCGCAGATACTCCACCAACCCGTAAGACAAGGCGCAATCGAATTGAAGCCAGTCACGGTCGGGGCGCATCCCGCCAAATCGGATCAGATTGCGCGCATCCTGCATTGAAAAAAGGTTCTCACCGGTCGCCATCGGTTTGGAATAGACCTGAGCAATCGCCGCCTGAAGACCGTAATCAGCAGGATCCCCGATCTCTTCATACCAAAACAGATCATACGGAGCCAATGCCTCAGCGTATTTGATGGCCGTGGGTAGATCGAAACGGCCATTTACATCGACAGCAAGGTTTCGGCCGCTGCCTACAACCTCGATCGCCGCGTCGATCCTTTTGAGATCTTCGGTCAGGTCTGCGCCACCTATCTTCATCTTGCAGACTCGGTAACCCCGATCAACATAGCTTTGCATCTCATCCTTCAGCGCTTGATAATTTTTACCGGGATAGTAATAGCCACCCGCCGCATAGACAAAAATGCTCTTATCTGGGGTGCCATCACCATATCGCTCGGCCAGCAACTGATAAAGCGGTTTGTCTTCGATCTTGGAGACAAGATCCCAGACTGCCATGTCGATGACACCGACGGCAACTGATCGCTCCCCATGGCCGCCGGGCTTTTCATTCGCCATCAGCGTGTCCCAGATGAGGGATGGGTCAAAATTATTGCCATCCTTGGTCAGGATACTTCGCGGCTCGGCCTTTTCGAGCCGCGGAATGAAGCGCTCCTTGATCAGTCCGGTCGCACTGTATCGGCCGTTCGAATTGAACCCGTATCCGACAAGGGGTTTGCCATCACGGATCACGTCCGAGACAATCGCTACGAGTGAGCAGGTCATGGTCGAAAAGTCGATATAAGCGTTTCGGATGTTGGATGCAATCGGATGTGTTTCGACTTTGATATCAGTAATACGCATGTGAATTTCCTCGTGAAGTGCAGTTGAGCGTTAAAGCGGCCAGAGCGCGATGCCCGGAATAAAGAGAATGGCCGCCAAAACGATGAGTTGAAGCCCAACAAACGGTAGCAGAGCCCGAAAGATGTCAGTGATCTCAATCCCCTTGGGTGCAACCCCTTTGAGATAGAAGGCCGCAGTGCCAAAGGGCGGTGAAATGTATCCTGTCTGGCAGGTGATCGCGAAGATGATGCCGAACCAGATCAGGTCATAGCCGAGGGCTGACACGATGGGCGCAAAGATTGGGATGGTCAGCAGGCAGATAGCCGTTCCGTCCATCAGGCACCCGAGCACGATGAACACCCCACACATAATCAAGATGATAACAATGGGAGCCACATCGAGACCGGTCAATAACTCGCGTATAAACGCAGAGCCGCCCAGCAGATTGTAGACGCCAACCAGGCTGACTGCGCCAAAGATCAGCCACAGGACCATGCCGCATGTGCGCATCGTCTGCACCATTGCAGTTTTCAGCAAATCTGCGGTCAGTTTGCCTCGGAACCAAATTGCTATGACCATCGCGAAGGCGCCCACGCCTGCCGCCTCGGATACCGATGCTATCCCGGCATAGATCGAGCCCAACACGCTGAAGGCGATCAGTATTGGGAGGATGACGTTCTTCAATGAGGCCATCTTCTCAGAGAATGGCACGTCCAGCTCCTCATCCGAGGGGATAGGGCCCAGTGCCGGGTTCAGATAGCAACGGATCAGGATATAGGCGATATAAGTCATACCCATCAGCACCCCTGGTGTTGCGGATGCAAGGAACAGTTGGCTAATCGAAACATTTGCTGTCAGACCGAATATAATAAGATTGATCGAGGGCGGGATCATAGTGCCAAGTGAGCCACCCGCAGCCACGGTGCCAATTGCTAGATCCTTGTCATAGCCGAGGCGCAACATCTGCGGCAAAGCGATTATGCCCAGAAGGACGATCTCACCTCCGATAACGCCAGACATCGCGGCCAGCACCATGGCCACGACCACCGTCATGGCCCCGATGCCGCCCCGCAGGCGCCCGGCCCATAGGCGAATAGCGTCATATAAATCATGCGCCACGCCACCCCGCTCCATAACGGACGCCATGAAGATAAAGAAGGGCAGCGCGACGAGTGCGTAATTGTCAATAAAATCGTAAATGCGGGTAGTGATAAGCGGCAGTGCATCGAGGCCCAGAAAAGCCATCAAGAAGCCAGCGGCGATGCCACCCGTGGCGATACCTAGTGGGATCCCCAGCAGCATGAGCAAGAACATACTGCTGAACATTAAAATGGTGATAGTTGAGATATCCATTATGGTTTTCCATCTTTCAATTCCTGCGTCAAAGCCTCGGCTTCCAGGTACTCAGAATACTCCGCGCCGGTAATTGGTGTGGTGGTAGGATCGATGCTCAAGATCACACGAATGCGGCGATAAAATATTACGACCGCCTGTAACAAAAAAAGTGTGACACCCAGAAAAAAAACGACCCGGATAGCGGCCGGGATCGGAATATCCCAAACACCGCCAGTCGTTTCGGGTCGCCACTCACCGTCACGAAAGTTCAGAGCAGATTTTTCGGCCTGGATGGCCGAGCCCCAAACCAAGACAGCCCCCCAGAAGATGGCAGTCGCATCCGATAACAGATCAAGCCAGCGGCGCAATTTTGGCCCCGCCCGCTCAACAACAAAAGTCATACGGATCAATTCCCCCCGTTGCAGGACGTAGGCACCGGCAACAAGGTAGGTCACGCCCGTCAGTGAAGTCGTGCTGACATGAGCCCACATCGTGGGCGAGTTGAACACGTAGCGCGAGACAATTTCCCAGACTGTGACCAGCACAGCGGCAATAACCAGCAACCCGGCCCACTCGCCCACGAATACAGATATTCTATCGATGAACCTGTGTTTCATCACGCGTCCTCCAAAGTTGCGATAAGCATCTGTGCGCCGCCTATTAGCAGCGCACAGATGCTTGGATAGCTTAGAGCAAGCCTATTGAGCGCATGAATACGACTTGACTATCATAGATACGCTGAGCCATGTCGCTTTCGGTCGCATACTCGCCCATAACACCGGCCGAAATCTCGCGTAGCTTGCGGCGCTCTTCTGCGGACCAATCGATCAAGGTCACCCCTTCTTCAGTGGGCAAGCGTGCGGCTGCGGCCTGGTCGGTCAGATAGGTGCGCTGCATCACATCAACCGACAAGACCCGAGTCGCACCTACCACGATGGCCTTAAGGTCATCGGGCAGCTCTGCCCAATCATCCGCGTTCACCGAAATCTCGAGCGTCGGGTTGGAGTGGATGCCTGGATAGATCGCATATTTAGCGGATTCGTGCAGTCCAACCTGAGCATTTTGACCTAAGGTGAGATAGTCAGTCGCCTCGATCAGGCCAGTTGAGAGTGCCTGAAAGAGCTCGGAGCCCGGTAGGCCGACCACACTTGCGCCCATTTCAGCAAAAACTCTTCCGACGGTGCCTTCGGGCGCTCGGATCTTCACACCCGCGAAGTCGGCAACACTTGTGATGGGTATGGTCGATGGGATAGATTCCCCTTGCCAAAAGACAGGTGCGACGAAATGAACATTATAATCCGAATAGAGTTCACGCGCGAGCTCAAGCCCGCCGCCTTCATCGAAAAAAGCTTGTGCCTGCCAAGGGCTGTCATAGCCCCCGACAAAATTGCCAAGCACGCCAAAGGCAGGGTCCTGCCCAGCATTATAACCAATTGAGCCAAATTGGCCGTTCAAAATTCCAGAAGCAACCGCGTCAAGCTGCTCACGTCCTGAGACGACGGAATCTTCAGGCAAGGGTGTGATCTTGATCCGACCATCGCTCATTGCCTCGACGCGATCGGTAAAATCGACGAAGGCGGTATAAGCGTCGGAACCAGCAGGCATAAAAGCTTGGAAGTTCCAGTTGTACTCTTGCGCTATCGCCGATGACAGGGGCAGCGCTGCGGCGATTACGGCGCCGGCAAGTATATTATTCAATTTCATTGGTCTTTCTCCCTAAAATTTGGTTATCTTTCCTTACGGGGCCTCCCCGTTGCCGATCGTCGCGCCTCTTCTCCACAGAAGCACTATCAATGATTGTTGCAACCGCACGGGTTTCATCGGCGGTTTCGTTTAGGCGCGTCAACAATTGCTCACGCGTCATCTCCAAACGCGGCTTCATAACCGCTGTCGCAGCAAGAGCATCCTGCGTGCTGATTTTTTAGTTATAACTTCGACAATAAACTTCTTTATTGTACTGCGATAATTCAGATTGTATTTATAGTGTATTATTAACTTATCTCTGTCAACACTCATTTCGACCGGACAGTCCGCTATGGACCTGTCACGGTTTAATGCCGCTTGTCTTATGAACTTCGTCCCTGTTGCCGGACATTGGGGTACTTTACCCCAGTCAGTGAAAGGGGCACCAAATGGGACAACATCGACGCAATTATACAGACGATTATAAGGCAGCTGCAGTTGAGCGGTTATATGAGCCTGGTGCGACGCAAGGCAGCGTTGCCAAGGAGCTTGGGATCACTGGGACGCAGCTGAAGACGTGGCGCTTGGAAATTGAGGCGTTTGGCTCAGTTGAAGCCAAACGGCGTCAGCAGGCGGATGCGGCTGAATTGCTCCGCCTTCGCAAAGACAACAAGCGGCTTGCTGAGGAAGTGGAGATTTTGCACAAAGCATCCGCTTTTTTCGCGGCGCGGGCGGTGAAACCATGACGAACAAGCGTGCTTTCATCACCGCCCATAAAGCTCAATACGCGGCTTCAATATTATGCCGTCTTCTAGAGATATCCCGGGGCTGGTTCTACGAGTTCCCAGCCAGTCAGCCTGCACGTGATCAGCGTCAAGCTAATCGCGACGCTCGGGATCAGGCGTTGCTTCCCAAGATAAAAACCTTCTTCAAGGCCAGTAAGAAATGTTATGGATCAAAGCGTATTCACCAAGACTTACTGGCGGATAGTGAGGTCGTCTCCGAGCGCCGTGTTGCGAGAATAATGAAGGAACACAAGGTGTCCCCGCTTCTTCGCAAGCGTAGAAAGCCAATCACAACGGACAGCAATCATAAGCTGAAGCCATCCCCAAACTTGTTGGAACAGAAATTCCACAGCCAGACGCCTAATGCCGTTTGGCTGGCGGATATCACCTATATCGACACGGACGAAGGCTGGCTTTATCTGGCTGGCGTGAAGGACATGGCCACGCGTGAGATCGTCGGTTGGGCGATGGAGGATCACATGCGTGCGGAGCTTTGCTGCGCCGCCCTCGAGATGGCTCTGGGACGCAGAGGCCCGGTTCCGGGATTGATACACCACTCCGATAGGGGCGGCCAATATGCTGGCGGGGACTATCGCAAGCTGATCAAAAAGGCGAAACTCACTCAATCCATGAGCCGCAAGGGCCAATGCCTCGACAATGCGCCGATGGAAAGCTTCTTTGCTTCATTGAAAAAGGAGATGGTTCACCAGCGGCGCTTTAGAACACACGCTGAGGCCAAGGCCGCCATCTTCGAATACATTGAGGTCTTCTACAACCGCCAGCGCCGTCATTCAGGCGTCGGCTACAAAACGCCAAAACAGGCTTTCGAAGATATGACTTGGAAAATGGCAGCGTAGGGTCAATAAGAAAACTGTCCGGAAAACGGGACGAAATTCAGTCTTTTAACCGAACGATTTAATGACAACATAGGGGTTAGGTCATTAGCGTTCAGAAAAGAGCCTAAACCTGCACCTAAACCTGTCTCTAAACTGTTTTGTCCATAAAATGAGAGCCCTACATTTTATGGACTGTGCTAAAGTACGGGTGTTCTTCGTTCGTACTGGTCTAGGGTAACCCTACGAACAAACCTTGCGATGGGGCCTATATCTTAAGTTTAGGAACGCTTCGGCCCCAAAATGGTAAATCCTGCCACAAATACACCTTCGCTGGTACTGGGCCTATTTCCAAAAACTAATAGTTCAGACTGAGTGAGGGGAAACGAGCCAAAAATAGTGAATAATGATTGGGCCAAGAAGGGAAGAAACTCAGTGATAGAAATGATCGTTGAACTGCGATGGTTGGCTGAGGAAGTAATAAGCTTAAGGTGATATGTAGATGCAAAAAGACCCAGCACTAGGCTGGGTCATTCTGTATTCTTCCATTAGAGGCGCTTCCTTAGCACTATGGGTTCGGAGCGGCCTTTCGGCCTCGTGGATAACGGTCTTGCTGCTAAGACCGCCGTCGGGATACGCGCTATAGATGCAGCAAACACACGTGTCATGCCCTTTACGTACTTTGTAACTACGTTGCTTAGTGTCGTTTGTCAAGTTTGCGGTAAGCGTACGATGGTAGAGCACGTTGGGAAAACGCGACATTTACCTAATGACTGTCACTTGTTGTCCGCGTGGACTGCGCTGCCGGTATGCGGTTACTACAGAATATGCTCGCGTACCATCTTGCAGAGTTTGCAGTTGAAGGATGGCCACGCCCAAATTGTTACGCAAAATAATTAGTTTTGGTCCTCCGGTCCGGGTGAAGTCACGGAGGACCAATGAGTTAGGACGGACAATGGCAGCAACGAAGTGTGGCACCTGTGCAAGCGAACGATAGCCCATAGATGTTATCTGTGATCCATGCCGATGCCAGATATGCTCAGCACCAAAGCTACCCTGCCCCTTTTCAATTCCAAACTTCAGGATAACTGGGGCCTCTTCAACCGTGTAGTGAGGGTTGCTTACGCCAACGACATGACCAAAGATTGTTCCCCCATTTGGGTGGTTCAAGAGAGTATTCTTCAATTAGATAGGCTCAATTTGCATTAGCTATGCACTCCCCAATGTTATAGAACAAAAAGTGAACGCAGGAGGCGCGCATGGACCATCACGACTATCTGGCCTGGCTATCTGAGATTGATGATCTGTCCTCGTACCAGCGGAGAGTTATTGTCAAATCTGGTGTTTGAGTATTGTTGGTCATGCGGTGATCTGGTCGGGGTTTGTGGTTTCGATTCCGTCTTTGAACGTGACGCCTGTGATGACTTTTGCGAGGTAGTCAAAGCCGCGTAGCTTCCTCCAATTTTGCTCAGCACATTGCCCCAGTTTGAACATCATGTGCAGCATGCCATCGCGTGACAGGCAGCCCTTTGAACGCTTGGTACGATGCCGGATCGTCGCGAAGGCCGATTCAATTGGATTGCTAGTGCGGATGCTTTGCCAATGCTGCGCCGGGAAGTCGAAGAATGCCATGAGTTCCTCACGATCTTTTTGCAGGCATAGTGTGGCCTTGGGGTATTTGGGTTCGTAGGTTTTGATGAACAGATCGAACGCCTTTTCTGCATCGACTTTGGTCTCGGCCTGCCAGATGTCGTGCAGCGCGGCCTTGGCTTTTGGCTGAGACAGCTTGGGTAAACAATTGAGCACGTTCATCGTTTTGTGTTGCCAACAGCGTTGATGGCGGGTCTCAGGATAGACTTCGTCCATGGCCGCCCAAAACCCCATGGCACCGTCCCCGATGGCCAGTTTGGGCGCATTCATGCCTCGGCTTTTGAGGTTAAGCAGAACCTCGCGCCAGCTCTGCGTGGACTCGCGCACCCCATCCTCAATTGCCAGAAATCGCTTCTTGCCACGGGCAGTTACCCCAATAATAACAAGGGCACAGAGCTTGTCATCCTCGCCCCGAAGGCCGTTGTGAACGCCGTCGGCCCAGATATAGACGATGGGCTCGTCATCTAACTCAGCGCCTTTCCAAGCCTCGTATTCATTGGCCCAATCGCGTTTTAAACGCGAAACCGTATTAGCCGACAAGCCAACGGCATCTGGGCCCAGAAGAACCTTGAGGGCGGGAGCCATCTCGCCGCTGGAGATCCCTTTGAGGTAAAGCCATGGCAAGGCCGCTTCCAGCGTCTTCGTGCGGCGCACATAGGGCGGCACCAGGGCAGACCGAAATGTCACCGGTGTGCCGTCCTTGGACCGAACCTTTGGAATGCGCACGCTCACAGGGCCAATGCCCGTTTGAAACGGGCGGGCCGGATGATGTCCATTACGCACGACTGCCACGTGACCGGCATCGGTGCGTAAGCCGGTAAATTGCGCCAAATAACTGACAAGCTCAGCCTCAACTGCTGTCGCGATCAATTGTTGTGCTCCCGTTTTCAGCAACTCCGTCAACGCGTCCGTCATCTCGTCTCGACGCGCAAAATCAACAATGTTAGTAGTTCCCATGGTGGTGTATCTCCTTTGGTTGGGCTGCTGTCTTCCAACAACAATTCAACCAGATACGCCGCCAACCTTCAAACCACTCAAACACCAGATTCAGTCATAGCTCACCAGCGGATTGCAACGGTTCGGTTGCTGGCTGGTCAGCCGTCGCTGGAAGCCGTGATCGGACTGTTGGAGGAGCGGATCGGGACGGCACGAAACTGTCCGCATTGTGCGACGGGCGGGGCTGTGATCCGAGGCCGCTCTAACGGGCTGAAGCGGTATTTTTGCAAGATCTGCAGCAAAACCTTCAACGCCCTAACTGGGACGCCGTTAGCGCGGCTGCGACACAAAGATTGCTGGACGGAATTTGCTGGGTCATTAAGCGATGGCGACACGGTGAAGACCTCGGCGGCGCGCTGCGGGGTGGCCAGCAGCACGGCTTTTCGCTGGCGTCACCGCTTCCTGCGGGCTGTGACGGCTGGCGCGATCAAACTGCGCGGTATCGTCGAGGCCGATGAGACGTTTGTCTTGAGCAGTCGTAAAGGCGAACGGAACCTCGATCGCAAGGCCCGCAGGCGCGGCGGCAAGGCGTCCAAACGGGGGGTATCGCATGAGCAAGTTCCAGTTTTGGTGGCCGCCGACCGCTCCGGCGCGACCGTCAGCGCCATATTGCCGGCGGTGTCTGCCGCTCATTTGCAAGCGGTTTTGCAGCCAGTTCTTGATCAGGACGCCCTGCTGGTCACTGACGGCTGCACCAGTTATCCGCCCTGCGCCGCCGCGATGGGCATCAGCCATGAGGCGCTCAACCAAACCGCTGGCGAGCGCGTCCGGGGAGAACTGCACATCCAGACCGTCAACAGCCGCCATGAGCGGCTCAAGTCCTTCCTTCGTCGTCATCGTGGCGTCGCCACCAAGTATCTCGACAGCTATCTCAGATGGTTTCATCTCGCAGTGCTTCCAAGGCAGCCAACACCACGCGCAGTCCTCGCCGCAGCAGCAGGTATCCTGCCGGTTAGACCATGTGCATAGCTAATGCGAATTGAGCCATTAGATATTACCTTTTCGTACTCTCGCCGCCACTTTGCGCTTTCCAGTATTTTGAGCGCACTTTTGGCCTCTGTTGCACTGCGAAACAAATCCAGCCGAATATGACCACCCTGCCCTATCCGTCCCCACTCGCGTTGCAATGTCCATTCACCAAACAAATTTGGGAGAACCGCCATTCGATAGTATCGCGCTAGGTTTTTGTCTGGATCACGTTTTTCGAGGCGAGTTTCCATCGCTTACAAAGAACCCTGATAAGTTTCCCACATTAACTCAATGAGTTGCCCTTGTGTGATGCCCAAGCGCTCGGCTTCACTTGCAACCGCCTCCCCCACTTTTGGAAAAACTTTTGGATGTAATTGGTATGTTCTTGGGCTTGGTTTCCGCCCTGGCTTCTTTCGTGGGGTGCGGTCCACGAAGGGTATCGTCAAGTTGACGGGCGGCTTTCTCAATCGTACGAAACCATATGACAAAAGCCAAACAATCCGGGGCCTTTAAGGGCCATCGGTTCCCATCTGAAATTATTTCCTACGCTGTATGGGCATACTTTCGTTTTCCGATGAGCTTTCGCGATGTTGAGGACCTTTTGTACAAGCGCGGTGTGATCGTCAGTTATGAAACAATCAGGTCATGGGTTGGAAAATTTGGCCATTAATATGCCAAAGTCATACGCTGTGACCGGCCTGCACCATCGGATAAGTGGCATCTCGACGAGGTAGTGATCACAATCCGTGGCAAAAAGTATTGGCTTTGGCGCGCTGTTGATAGCAAGGGTGACGTGCTGGATATTCTTGTACAGTCACGCCGCAATACAAAGGCAGCAGACCGTTTCTTTCGCAAATTGTTCAAGCAATACGGTCAACCGCGCGTCCTTGTTACCGACAAACTGGGAAGTTATGGGGCGGCCCTCAGGAAACTGGCGCCTGGTATCGACCATCGTGCCCACAAGGGATTGAATAATCGAGCGGAAGTTTCGCACAGGCCCACCCGGCGACGAGAGAAGATCATGGGGAGGTTCAAATCACCCCGCCAAGCGCAACGCTTTCTGTCCGTACATGATCAGGTCCAAACAATCTTTCGCCCTCGCCGCCACAAACTATCCGCCCCTGCCTATCGGCAATCTCGCTCAGATGCTCACAGCATTTGGGACGACATCACGTGTGAGCTAAAGGCAGAGTAAAACAGACCGGTGACCCCCATTGCGGCTTGGAGGCAATAACTTGACGATACCGTTACAACAGTCCTCGGCGTGCTGGTCATATTTATCTAGTTGGGTTTGGCTTCACAGAAAATGTCGCCAGCTCCAGTAATATGTTCACGCATCAAGGCTTCCGCACGCATCCCCTGTCGCTTAATGATGCAATCAAGGATCTTGCGATGCTGCGCATTATACAAACGCAAATCCTGCAACCGGTAGGGCGCGATTATCGGGGGATAAACCGCTGGGATCTGTTGCACAATCCGCATCATCTCGTGCATAAAACGGTTGCCGGATTGGTTTAGAATAGCACTGTGGAACAATTGGTTCTGCTCGCGCCAAATTTCGATGGATGCTTCGTCGATTTCACAATTCTGAAGCAACAACGAATCGTTGACATCACAGGCACGACGTGCCTGCTGTTCCGCATCGAGCCTCATGCCTTGTTCTGCTGCGACACGGCTTGCAACGCCTTCCAACATCGAACGCATCTCAAATGCGTCGATGATGTCGCGCTTGTCGAACGAACGGACAGAATAGCCTCGATTCCGGCTATACTTCAGAAGCCCATCCTTCGCATTGGCGGCCAAAGCGACTCGAATCGGCGTCCGGGATACTTGGAACCGCTCGGCGAGGGCGATTTCTCGCATGTGCTCACCCGATGTAAACTCACCTTTTAGAATTAGCTCTCTAAGAGATTCGGTCAATTCTTTTGTGGAAAGCTTCATGTTGCTCCTAAGGCCTGTTGTTATTCATCTTGTGCGAATAATTATTGCTCCAATGTGTATCATGGACCTGTCACAGTTTTGTTCCGGTCCCTCGCTCATATTTCTACGCCGCTTTGCGTTCAAAAGCCAATGGGCTTTTCCATCCCAATGCTGAGTGACGACGACGTGGATTATAGAACCCATTAATGTACTGGAACAGGGCACCTTCGACTTGACGGCGCGTTTGCCACTGTTGTCGCCAGATGAGTGTACAGCGTCAACCACCTTGTCCGGCAGCGACAACCACTTTGGCCGGTTTATGAGCCGCTGTGGTGTTGCTTATTTAGTGGTGTCTTGGTCTGTAATCTCCTCTGGCTTACTCTTGACAGATGTTGTCGCTGGCGCGTTTGCGTAGGCTTTTTGGTTGTCGCTGGCCGCGCGCCTGCGGAAACTCTCCGCATTCATCTCTAGAATGGTGGCGTGGTGGACGAGGCGATCGATGGCCGCGATAGTCATGGCCTTATCCGGGAATATTTGATCCCATGCGCTGAACGGTTGATTGGCGGCGATTGCGATACTTTTGTATTCATATCGACGCGCAATAAGCTCGAACAAGACACTGGTTTCGGCCTGATCTTTATGTGCGTAAGTGATATCATCAAGGATGATCAGATCAAACTTGTCGAGTTTGGCCAAAGCATTTTCCAGTGCGAGCTCCTGCCTTGCGATCTGCAGCTTTTGCACGAGGTCGCCCGTCCGAGAGTAAAGTACACGATACCCCGCCTCAATCAGGGCATGCCCAATTGCACACAGGATATGGGTTTTCCCTGTCCCTGAGTTTCCGATTGCGATGAGATTGCCGCCGCGCTCAATCCAGTCACCGCCGGCTAGCGCTTCAATGTGCGCCTTAGGCAGACTTGGCACTGCCTCAAACTGGTAAGTTGCCAAGGTCTTGCCGCCTAAGAGTTTTGACTCATTAAAATGGCGCTGTATCCGTCGCGTTTCTCGCTCCGCCATCTCATATTCAGCCAGCACAGCCAAAAAGCGCGCAGCAGGCCAAGCCTCTTTGTCTGCTTGCTCTGCGATCTCCTGCCAATGTTTTTGGAAGCTGGGCAATCGCAATGCAGTGAGCATAACGGGCAATTTGAACGTATCTATTTGGGCGTTGCTCATCCAGCCTCCTCCAACAGCGTGTCAAAGCACGACAGTGCAGGCAAGTTCACGACCACATCTTTGGGTAAGCTGTGGTCTCGAGGGACGAACAACGCCTTGAGATCCCGCGCGTCTGATAATCGACCCTGGTGCAGGTCATCGGCCATCAGGCTTGCCAACTCAGCCTCAGCGTTTTCCTCATGGGCCAGAAACAGGATGTCCACCATCCGACGGCATGCATCACGGCGAGATAGTGTAGCTTGCAACGCCTTCCAGACCAAAACGTACTCCGTTCTGGGAAACAGGCTGTCGCGGTAGATCGAATTCGCCAACGCCCCAGGTTTACGCTTCAACGCATGGATCACGTGGTGGTAATTAATCACATGCACGCGGTCGCCGCTTTTCTGTCCACGCGCACGTGGGTGGCTGACCACATGGCTGCTGCCCAGATATGCCTCAATACGGTTATCATAGATATGCACACGCAACCGCTGCACTATGAGGCGAGAAGGTGCGCTGTAGAAGATCTGCTGGTTCTGTCGCAAATTTTGTTGAAGTTTGAGTGTGGGGATCGGCTGGACACAATTACGCTCCGAGCGCCGCAAATTGCTGAAACGCGGTAAGGCCGTTGGCATGGAGCTGCCCCTTTCGGATCATGTGCGCGGTCTCGATCCCAGCCAGTGTCGCCTCGGCAGAATGGAAGGCCTTGAAGCCTAGCATCGGCCCCGTGATCCGTTTTACGAAGCGATGATCCTGTTCGATGATGTTGTTGAGGTATTTGACCTGCAGGATCTTGATCGTGTTGCCGGAGCCCGTGAACTTCAGGATCACATTGACGCTTTGCAGACCCGCCAGATTAGCGCCGCTTTTGTCGATGACAACACGGTCAGGCACGCCGTTCGTGCCAATTGCGCGCTTGAAAAATCGGCGGGCTGCCGCCTTGTCGCGACGCTCAGACAGCATAAAATCAAGGGTTTTCCCTGTGTTGTCGACCGCCCGGTAATAGTAGGTCCATTTGCCCTTAACCTTGATGTATGTTTCGTCCATGCGCCAAGATACTGCAGTTGGCTTCTTCCGGGCTTGCGCTTGTGTCGCCAGCAGCGGCGCAAACTTAACTACCCAACGGTTCAAGGTTCCATGATCAACATCAACGCCACGCTCCTCCATGATCTCTTCAAGATCACGGTATGAGACCGGGTAGCGAAGATAAAAGAAGACCGCGAAAAGGATCACGTCCTTCGGGAAGTGCATACCCTTGAAATCGATCATGGCTCTACATCCCTTACCCGTTATGGTTGCCCACAAAATATTGCGCCATTACGTGTCACCGCGAAAGACAAAAAACTTTGCGACAGAACCAAGGAGACTCACATCAAAACTGACAAACCCGTTATCGGCTGGGGTGCTTGGGAGTTATACTCCCGCGCCTGAATTGACCTGAGGTTTTCCCCTCAAATCACTTTGTATTCCTTGAGCGATATGACGCGGAAGTTGTCGGTGACGGTGTCGCGGGACTCTGGCCATTTTTCTGGCAGGGTCTTGCGGAAGAAGTCGAAAATGGCCTCTGTGAATTGGTTGAACGTTGCATAGTGCCGATTGTGGGTGACCCATTTGTGCATAACACCCCAAAGACGCTCGATCGGGTTGAGGTGCGGGGCATATGCTGGCAAGAAATGCAACTTCACCCGACGTTCTGGGCTGTCCAGCCATGGCTGTAGTATCTTGGCATGATGATAGCGGGCATTGTCGACAAAGACGTGGATGGCCGTCTTGGTTTGGTTGTTGCGTTCCAACTTTTCCAGCATCTGTCGGGTTGTCTGGGCATTGATCTTCTCGCCTTCCACAAAGGTGAACTGGAAAGTCTCAAGGTCAAGCGCGCCCTGAATGTTGAGCCGCTTGCGCCCTGATGTCGCCTTCAGGGCCGTCTTTTGTCCCTTGGGGAACCAACCATGGGCGGGGCGGCTCTGGTGTTCGGGGTGGACAGCGTCCGAAAAGACAACCATCTCATCTGCGGCCAACCCGTTCATCAGGGCCTCATATTTGGCAATAAACGCAGCCTGCTTGGCTTCATCGGCCTGTGCAGGCAGCAATTGTGGTTTCTTATACGCGAACCCCAGGCGGCGCATCAGCTTGGCGGCTCCCGACGTGCTGTAGTTTTGGTCGCACTCGGCTAGAACATAGGCACAGACCTCATCGGCATTGCGGGCAGGCTGCGCGGTGAAATGGGCTCTCACCGCCTGCTCTTGCACGACGGACAAATGACCCTGACGCTGGCTGTAGTCCTTCAGACCGAAAAACGATAGTCCCGCACCGGCAAAGGCAAATCGCCACTCCGTCAAAACTGTCGGGCCAATATCCAAAATCCGGCAAACCGTTCCGGCGTCTTCTCCTGCGTCCAAAAGAAGAAACGCGCGCGCCCGTTTCCAAACAAGGGCGTCAACTTTGCGGCGGCGGCAAAGCGCTTCAAGTGCTATGCGCTGCTCGTCGGATAAGGAGACTGTTTTGTATTGCTTGCTCATAAACTCAAAATACAGACTGAACCGCCTTTGGCCATGCGACGAAGTGAATCGCAGGCCCAAAATCGTCAGGTCAATTCAGGCGCAGGAGTATACCTTTGTTTTATGCTTGTTCTGCAACCATTCGCCTTCACCAAATATCTTCAGACCCGTACTATCTACAACTAATTCGATTGGGCCGGCCCTTTGGGCTTTAGATTTTTCTGGCATACTGAGCCCCGCACCTCTCCGCGAGGGGGTCGAGAAATCCGGAACGGGAACATCCAGCCCCATAAGCCGCGCCAAACTGCCGACCAATCCTTGCGTCTGCCGCAAAGGTTGTTTGAAAACCATACCCAGCGTCAGGCATACTGATATGGCCATATCAGAGTATGTGGGTTGGCCGCCTGGCGTCTGACGGTTGTCAGCAAGCCACTTATCTTCAACCTCAGGGCTCAACCAAATTGTCACATCACCGCGCTGACGCAGGTCTTCATTGTACACTCGCCAGTTGGTGACCTTCTGTCGCTTCTTTCCAAACTTGTGGCGGCGGGAAGCGTTGAATTTGTGCGGCATCATGAATATCCAAGTCGTTGGCAAGCTGGGTGTTTAGCAGACCCGCCGGGGTCCCTGCAACAACGCCATCTTTCGCCCTCGCCGCCACAAACTATCCGCCCCTGCCTATCGCCAATCTCGCTCAGATGCTCACAGCATTTGGGACGACATCACGTGTGAGCTAAAGGCAGGGTAAAACAGACCGGTGCCCACCATTGCGGCTTGGAGGCAATAACTTGACGATACCTTCCAGAGGCCTAAACGTAAGTCTGCGAAGAACAAAATTCTTCAAGGAAAAACTTTGCGACAGTACCATCGATTCATCTTAAATCCGATCCACCAGATGCCAGGACTGAACACCTAGGCAAAAAAATATTGACACAGATAAGCTAAAAGTACATATTAAATACAATATGGAGATTTGTGGTACAATGAAGAAGCTCATTATCGAAGCTAGAGTTAACGAATACGCTATGCGCGACGAGAATCCGAACGTACCATGGTCAGCCCAGGAAATAGCCCATGACGCTGCTGAGGTCGCCGAGGCTGGCGCTTCTATCCTGCATTTCCACCCACGAAAGTTAGATGGCTCACCTGCACACGGATATGATGATTACTCCAAGGTTATAGCGGCCATCCGGAACGTATCAGATCTTCTTGTACATCCAACGCTGGGTCAGATCACCATACAAGGTACCGAGTCTCGTGTGGCCCATATTCCACGTCTTGCGGCAGATCCGAGACTTAAGCCTGAGCTTGCCTCACTTGATCTCGGATCAACAAATATCGACCGTTATGACGCGACCAGAAAGAGCTTCGTCACTGATGAAAAGTCCTATATCAACACGACTGGAACTCTGATTGAATTCGCCAAGACCTTCATTAATTGTGGTGTTAGGCCAGCCGTTGCGTGCTGGTCCGCCCCATTTGTGCGCACTCTTGAGCCTTTCTTCGATATGGGGTTGCTGCCGAATCCAACCTGGGTGGTTTTTGTTCACACCGATAACGGCGTCATGGGAGGGCACCCACCGTCACCGGCAGGGCTACGGGCTTTCCACGATTTTTTACCGAAAGATCGACCGGTGGAATGGACCGTCTGCAGTAAACCCGGAAACCTGTTTCCGACGGCAGCACAGGCTATCCAAATGGGTGGCCACGTGTCCATCGGAATCGGAGACAACCCGTATTGTGAACTTGGTTCGCCGACCAACGCTGAACTGGTCCGGCGCGTGGCTGAAATAGCCAAAGCCTACGGGAGGGAAGTCGCAACTCCACAAGAAACACGTCAGATACTGGGTATGGCGCCGCATTTTATATGAAAAGTGAGGCACCGCCTCAAATTACCCTCGATATGATCTATCGCCCCTACTGGCCCCTCATCGGGATGCAGGTAGCCATGCCTGGTCTCGTGTGGGCATGGCCGAGGCTAACGATTTATTGAGGATGACCAACCCAATGAAAGTCAAGGAGACAAACATGCAAGATAACAGAGACCAGTCGGAAAGCGCCCTCGAAGGGCTCAGAGTTCTTGACATCGGCACTTTCATCGCTGCGCCCTTTTCTGCAACGCTGATGGGCGAATTTGGTGCGGAGGTATACAAGATTGAACTTCCAGGTGTTGGAGATCATGCGCGGCGACTAGGAACTCCAACAGAGTCGGGCGACACGCTGGTATGGCTCAGCGAAGCTCGAAATAAGAAGTCTGTTTGCATAGATCTGCGTACTACCGAAGGAGCAGAGATTTTTAAATCGTTGGTCGCTGTCAGCGATGTGGTTTGCGAGAATTTCCAAGCAGGAACGCTGGAGCGCTGGGGGCTAGGCTGGGACACGCTATCCGCTATCAACCCCCGTTTGGTATTGCTTCGAATTTCTGGCTATGGCCAGACAGGCCCAAATGCAAACCTACCGTGCTTTGGCCGCATCGCCAACGCATTCGGTGGCCTGTCCTTTCTGTCTGGAGAGGCCGACCGTGCGCCAGCGCAACCCGGATCGGCAACGTTGGCTGACTATATGGCCGGACTTTTTGGAGCTTTTGCTGTGCAAACGGCGCTTCGTGCACGCGACAGGACTGGGAAGGGTCAAGTGATCGACCTTGGACTCTACGAGGGAATCTTTAGGATACTCGACGAGGTCGCTCCAGCGTATCAGCAGAACGGCTTCGTACGGCAAAGAGAGGGTGCTGAGACTCCGATAGTGGTGCCGCACAGTCACTACCCCTCCAAAGATGACCGTTGGTTAGCGATAGCCTGCACTAACGATCGCATCTTCGCCCGGCTGGTCGAGGATGCAATGGGTCGTCCTGATCTCGTGACGGACCCGCGTTATGCCACGAATGCGGCGCGCATTTTGCACCGGAAGGAGGTAAATTCCATTGTTACCGCTTGGACCATAACTATGCCGCGCGACGAAGTGCTATCGCGATGCGCGAAAGCCGAGGTGCCATGCGGTCCAGTCTATTCGATTGATGAGATCTTTGAGGATCCTCAATATGCGGCGCGAGAAAACATTTTGTACTTCGAGGACGATCGGATCGGCCAGTTCGCCATGCCCAATGTGGTGCCGCGGCTCGAAGGCACACCGGGTCGGATCAACTGGCTCGGCCCAGTCCTAGGATCGCATACCGATGAGGTGCTGCGGGATATCCTCCATATGGACGAGGCCATGATTGAGCGGTTAAGGAAGGACGGAATTGTGTGACCACCGGCAAGAAAAAAACCGACTAGGGCCTGTTGATATTCCCGTTTCCCTTTTCCAATAATTTCAGATTCAAGCTTCCAAAAGGGACGCGGATTCAACTCGCTAGTGCAACTTTACCCACGGTATGATGCGTGAGGCAGCGATGCCCAAGTGCTTCTCACCGTCTAAAGTAAAGGAACACAAATGCGAGCCTATCACCGCCTCACTGAGGGGCAGCGTAACCAAGTTTATGCGTTGAAGAAAGCTGGTTTGAAGCAATATGCCATTGCGGATCAGATCGGCGTGAACAAATCGACGATTTCGCGGGAATTTAAGCGCAACACATGCCTGCGCGGATATCGCCCCAAGCAGGCGCATCGTCTGGCTTGCTCACGGCAGGCACAAATTTGCCGGACGCGTATCTCGGATGCGGCGTGGACTGTGATTGAAAAGATGATCCGGGAGGAATTGAGCCCCGAGCAGATTACAGGTCATCTGAAAGATATTGGTGAGCCAAGCGTCAGCCCAGAATGGATCTACCAGCATCTCTATGCAGACAAGCGTAACGGTGGCGACCTTCACACCCATCTGAGATGTCAAAAGCAACGGCGCAAGCGCTATGGCAGTGCCGAGCGGCGCGGTCAGATCAAGAATAGAGGTAACTCCCAAGGTTCTGTCGCAAAGTTTTTTGTCTTTCGCGGTGACACGTAATGGCGCAATATTTTGTGGGCAACCATAACGGGTAAGGGATGTAGAGCCATGATCGATTTCAAGGGTATGCACTTCCCGAAGGACGTGATCCTTTTCGCGGTCTTCTTTTATCTTCGCTACCCGGTCTCATACCGTGATCTTGAAGAGATCATGGAGGAGCGTGGCGTTGATGTTGATCATGGAACCTTGAACCGTTGGGTAGTTAAGTTTGCGCCGCTGCTGGCGACACAAGCGCAAGCCCGGAAGAAGCCAACTGCAGTATCTTGGCGCATGGACGAAACATACATCAAGGTTAAGGGCAAATGGACCTACTATTACCGGGCGGTCGACAACACAGGGAAAACCCTTGATTTTATGCTGTCTGAGCGTCGCGACAAGGCGGCAGCCCGCCGATTTTTCAAGCGCGCAATTGGCACGAACGGCGTGCCTGACCGTGTTGTCATCGACAAAAGCGGCGCTAATCTGGCGGGTCTGCAAAGCGTCAATGTGATCCTGAAGTTCACGGGCTCCGGCAACACGATCAAGATCCTGCAGGTCAAATACCTCAACAACATCATCGAACAGGATCATCGCTTCGTAAAACGGATCACGGGCCCGATGCTTGGCTTCAAGGCCTTCCATTCTGCCGAGGCGACACTGGCTGGGATCGAGACCGCGCACATGATCCGAAAGGGGCAGCTCCATGCCAACGGCCTTACCGCGTTTCAGCAATTTGCGGCGCTCGGAGCGTAATTGTGTCCAGCCGATCCCCACACTCAAACTTCAACAAAATTTGCGACAGAACCGTTCAGTCTGACGGCACTGGCCTATAACATCCGCCGCGCCTTGACCCTCGTCGGTGTAGTGGGCCTCATGCGCGCTGTCAGTGCCTGATTGACGCGCAGCGACAATCAAAAACCACAAAAACCTTGATCGCGGCGGAAAAACCCACCAACATCAAAAATGTTGCGACCACGGATTCTCATCCTGATTGACGCGCTCTTCTCATCTAGATTGTCGCGCTACACTTTTGGGCATAACTCCAACACGGCCCATTCAGACCATAACCAGAAATGTGCCACTGCTATTCTTCATCGTTCAAGATATCCTTGAGATCCTGGACAGTTCCAAAGTTAAGATTCAGGTCTTCGTTAGACAGGCCAAAATGGGATTTCAGATCTGCCATTCGCTCTTCAAGACGCATCAGTGTGAGGCCAAGTCGTTCAATTTCTTCGTCTGCCAGAGCACCGCTATCAACCCGACGGATGGCTTGCCGTTCCATTACTTGTCGTACTGTATCGATTACAGCCAGTACAAGTTTTACAAGGTCGTCAGCTGCCGTCTCGGGGTCGGTCGAGAGGTTTGAAGGCAGGGATGCATGTTGCGTTTGGTCGGGAGAGCCGTTCGGATTGGGATCTCCCCCCCCAGAGTCGGTCAATATTTTTTTCATCGAATCGAATTGAGTATCATTTTGCGTTTTCATGTCTCAGCCTCGCTTCCAGATTGCCCTACAAATGAATAAGGTGCCCACGGTCCAGTGCATGTCACGCGGATATCCGAAACCTTCACTACGACGTCATCCACGGTTTGCACAAAACGAGCTATGTCACCCTTCTTGATCAGACAGGATGCCCTGAAGGGCAACATCTGAGGCTCGTCAGTTGGCCAAATAGCCTCTACTATAAAAGGATCCAGCTGGGAGCGGATCGCGCGCCTAGCACATTGCACCGACGACTGCGTATAAAAGGAGCCATAAAGATTTTGCTGCTTTTCCTGCAAATAGGCCACACCTTGGGTGACGTTCGTATCCACAATTTGTCCGGCAATCCGCTGCTCGACTTTCTCCCTATTCTTTCCAGATATGCGCAGTGCAATTTCAACTTTCCCATCAAGCCTTGTCAAATCTTTCATCAATTGTCCCCGCCGCTTCACGATGTCGCCTAGAAGCTGCGCGGCTCCAGTGGCAATTGTCCCGAAGCGCATCGGAAGTACCGCGTGTCCCTCCATCAACGCGCTTAAGACATTCTCATGTAGCCAGACATTCGCAGCCGAAGCTTCAACAGCCGATCGTTCTAAGGAACTCACAGCAACAGCAAGATCGCCGCTGACAATCGCAAACACAGGGGCTTCATCATGCCCATTGGGCAGCTTGACATCAAAGTGGGTAGCCCCAACGATCCCATAGACATAAAGTTTTGTCATATTTATTGCCCCCCGTCTGTTGGCCGGTCAACCAGACTGGCATCTTTCATCCGTTGCGCGGCATCAACTGATGCAACTAGAACTTTTAGTCCAACATAAACGAGATCGACACCGGCCAAGGAGATGGTCGCTTCGCCCCAGATGACGACACCGGTGCTGAGCGCACGATCCAACAGATCGGCAAGTGCTAGATCCTGTCCACCTTGTGTCTCATTTGTCATTTACGCCGCCTCCGAGCTGTTGGTCTGAAAAACTGTAGGCAGGCCAAGGACCATTTATTTGGTAATCGAAACCAAATGGCGCATAGACCACTCGCAAGTCATCAAGCGATTGCATAAACGCGTCCTCTGCGCCTCGAGCAATCAAATATGATCTATTGCTGACCATTTCATGCTTGTGTCCATGTACTGTGGGAGGTTGAAGCTTGACCAAAGTCTCTTCAATAGCACGCGACTTCAACTGATCTTGCGCCCCGACAAGACACTGTTCGAGAGTTTTCTCAACCTCATCAAGGATTAAGCGTTGAATTCGTCGACGCAGGAAAAAAGCCTTTCCCTCACCCTGATCCGCAATTTCTTTTTCAAGAACGCTGATCTCAGAGACAGTTTCGGCGACACATTCGCTAAACATCTTCCTATTGCAGAATGATTTCACGCCCCATTCGATCGCCCCATCTATACGGTCAAGCTCTTTCTGCAATGTGCTGTAACGCCCACCCAGTGCGGCGATGACGCCCGCATCTTCAGCAAACACAGCCCCAAACCTGAGAGGTAATATTGTATAACGGCTAACCATGTCTGCCAGCACCAAGTGGTGATTGAGGATCATCCGCTCGGCCGACCGGCTGTCCTCTAGAATAGTTTTAAGATCACTGCCATCCGGTAATATAAAATCGCACACAAGCGCACCAATATCACCAAACGGCAGTATTCTTAGTGGGCCACTCTCGACAATTCCCGCGAGATCACCCGGAGGAAAGTCCAAAACAAGATCAGAGCAGTTAGTGAGAACACCGTAGACATAGACAATTGATGTTGCAGAGCTCATTTAAAACCTTTTATCCCGCACTTGAGATTATATCTGCAGCATAGGAAGCTTCCTGCCGCTGGACCGAAACGACTACCGAGCCACCCGCACCGACAAAAGACAAAAGTGTCTTATAGGCGTCGGTAAGCACTGCCATACTCACACTGGCAGTCTCGCCCACGGCTACATCCGGCACGATGTCCGGATGTGACTTTCTAGCAAGACGATGATATGCTGAACGCACTTCCTCAGTACTACGGGCGACGTCAAGTTCCAAAATATCACAAGCTTCCGTGACCTTAGCGGGTTCCAGATATGTGATTTCGACCGTCGCAAAACTGTGCGGTGGCAACGGACCAACGCATCTAAAAGTCAAAGCCCCATGATAGGTGCTGTCTAGCTCATCTAGGCAGCGGTCAAATGCATCTGCCCTTTTAGCTTCAACGAGCAAGGCTAGATTCAGAATTATGCTGTCGTCTAGGATAGAGTTAACTACATTATCAACGCCAACTTGTACCAGCGCATCCAACAGAACTTTACCTGTTTCTGCCCGCCGAAGTTCGAGAGTTTCTTTTACAAGTTTTCCGAGCTGCTCCAAACTTACTGAACCATAACTTTCTGGCATTGCCGCAAGATCAACCTTCAGTTTCGCAACAGCAGGCTCTTTGGCAATTTCCGCAAAGACCTCGGCAACATCCCAGGTCACGATAACCTCGAACTGCACCTTACCAGACAAGCTATTAAAGGCGGCAGAAAATTTCTCACTTCCTACTTCAAGGCCAAGCTCAACACTTTCACGATTTGGCGCGAGCGTTGCAAATTTTACTGGCAGTACGGGAGCGATTTCCATGAACTTTTCGATAAGCTGCTGATGAACCAGCAGCTGTTGCATTAATTCCTTTCGATCTGGGCTGACCAGTTGATCCTTTTCCGGCACCATTACAACGGCAGTAAAATCCCCATGCCCAATTAGTTGAATTTCTCCAGGCGCATCATTCGCGCATTGTATCAACGCACTGCAAGACACTCGCTCCGCCACTATTGCACAAACATAAAGCCCCACGTTTCCAGAGATGTTCTCTTCTGCGGCGGGTATCACCTTTTGTGCCCTCACGAACTTTGTCCTTCTGCTGGCGTAGTTTGGTTTGATGCCAAGGCTTTCGCAAGAGCCGCCTCTAGGCGATCCATCCTCTCCAGCATGGCAGGGTCAACTCCTACTGGAGCCTGTGCTCCAGCTGTGAGGTAAGGGTCATGCGCCCACCAATTGATACCCATTTCCATAGCCTTGTCGACCGATGCTATCAGTAGACGCAGTTTGATATTAAGCAGTTCCACGCCAACCAAAGAAATCGTGACATCTCCGGCGATGACTATGCCCTTGTCTAGTACCCGCTCAAGGATATCGGCAAGGTTTGTGGCGTCGAGCGAATGCTCCATCTTTCCATTGTTCATCGAAATCACCCAGCTTTCATTGCTAAATTTCTTAAATATTATTCGCCATCGTCAATACCGACCTGATTACGAAGGAAACGTTGGATCTGCTTGTAACTTACAATTTCTCCGGTTCTATCAAGGCTTACTGCATACTCAGCAAGGACGTCGGAACTAGAAGGAATTCGCGTAAGTTCGATCAAAGTCATCAAGAGTTCCCAACCATCTTCCACCTTTTTTACGCCGGTGACACCATCTATGGGATAGCTCAAAATACTACCCAGTTGGAGCTTTGCTCCTTCGATGATATCGATAAGGCGTGGTGCTGGTGGTGGGGCAACTTTTGCTTCAGCCTCGGATATTGGAGGTGATAAGGACTTCTTAGAACCCGTGTTATGGTTGGTTGTTGGTTTAGTCTGTGTCATTTTGCTTTGCCTTTCGTATCGCTTGCAGTCGTTGCAGTAAAACGTCCTCTTGGGCCTCAAATTCCTTGAGTTCGATCTGTTCAAGGTCGAAGCTTAGCTCAAGTTCGGAAAGCGCTACAAGGATCTTGCTGTCGTCATAGAGCTCGGCGTCAGCCTGGTCTTTTATTTGCTCTGCAACCCAGAGAAGACCTTTCATTGGGCCGATCAGCGGCCCCATAAGGGTGTTCAAAATAATGCTCATGTGGGCTATGATTCCCCCCAATTCACGACGATGTTTACAAAATTATAGGGTGGAACTGGACCAACATATTTGAACATCAGGCGATCGGAGAGATCTTGGTCGAGTGATTGAACCGCCTCGTCAAATTTGGATTCCTTCTCGGCATCGACAAGAAATGCCCCATTCAGAACCATGCGGTCTCCAATGGTTTTGTTGCTTCTCGATTTGTGGACATGTGGCCTGATCCGCGAAAGTATCATTTCCTCGTCTTCCAGCCGTTTTTCTGTCAGCGCCTTTTCAATTTTTTCACCTAATTGAATGCGCTCGTAATAGCTTCCATCAACGGACTGGCCTTTCAAAGAATCTCGCATTTTTCGGATAGAATCGTTCTCCCGCAAAACTTCTCCAAAAATCATTCCATCGTGCCAAAATGCTTTTAGGCCTAGCTCGACACGTTTATCAATTTGTCCAAGCAATTGTGTGAATTCGTCGTGTCGGGGTACCAATAAGCGTTCTTCAATAGCAACAGCCTCGGGGGCAACTGTATTGAAGCGAACTGGAAGCAGAGTGAATTCCTCCATCAGCTCTTCTAGAACGGCGGTGTGTGCCATCATGTTTCTGCGACTTTGGTCGTATTCCATTACCGGTGAGTCACTAACTACCGCCGCTAACCCTTTATGGACTACAGTATGAACTACATCGCCGCGCTCGCCGATCCCACGGGCTTTAAGTTCCCGTGGCTCCCGACATTGTATGATAGCATAAAGGTACTTGCTATTGACTTTTTTCTCATCCGTCATTCTCTTTGCCTCCTATTCCAAGAGCCGCCTTCTTAACCCGTAACTCTAGCATCCCATTGTTGTAGGATTGCGTTAGGCTCGAAACAGAAACAGCTTCTGGAAGCATAATTTCTGTGGCGTATTGCTTCTCTCCATTTGTAGTGATGATCAACAAACTATCAGCGAATGCGGTCACAATTTCGGCTTCCAAAACGCCCGGAAGCTCCGCCGTAATTATGATTTCGCTGTCTCCATCAAAAACGTCAACCAACGGTTTTATCAACACGTCAGCCACTGGTCCTGCTTCGCGGGTGCGTACATTGCCGAAAGGCTTGTCGTCAACCACTAGCGCTGCTTCGCCGATGCTCCGTATATTGTCGATAGGTCGAACCCGCGGTCGTCTGCCGCCAAGGCCGCTACGCATGCTAGATCCGTAGGTACCACGGGCACCGTTACCAAGTCCTTTGACCCGAAATTTACCCTTGTGCTCCTTGAACCCCTCGTCAATTTTGCCAAGCAAACTCACGAGATCAATCAAGCCGCGACATAATTCATGGAGCAAAGTTTTCGGTGCATCATCAGTAGATTGCTCCTCTCCCGTCTTTTTCTTCTTCATCGCAACCCTCTTTATGGCTGTTCCAATCCTCACTTACAGCGAAGCGGCTTTGGTTCTGCCCTAGTAATTAAGTGACACCGAATGATGCAGATCCGTATTCGAATCGAGAGCGTTGGACAAAGCCTTACTTTTTCCCTTAGAGCGCGTTTTTTTCTGTAGTGGTTCGTCAATTAGCATTGGTCGTATTGCATCAATCTCAGTAAGGACCGATAATAATAAAACCTCAGCCGATGTTTTTCGAGCTGACCACATGGCTATCTCTCGTTCAATTCGTGTGCGCTCGGCGTCAAGACGCGCGAACCGTCCAACTAAATGGGAACGTTCATTTTTATGCTGTCGTTGCAAGACTGTTCGAACAGTTCCTATATCCCGCAATCCTTTGAGGGCCTGCTTTGCGTTGGTTTTCATGCTGGACCTCTCGAGGTCGCCTGTATTGACCTAGGTTTAGCTTCGGCTTCTTTGGCCGATGGCTTTGAGGGGGGAGGGGATGGGCAGTGATGGCTTAGATTATCGAGAAGTAATTTTTCTTGTTGGGTCCGCTTGCCCTGCTCTTTGGCACCAAACATCGATTTGGAGCCGAGAACATCAAGGCAGATCTGTACGAAATATGAATCATCAATCGTTGGGTTAAGCTTTTCATTAGCTACCATGCGGCAGATCATGATACAGGCACGAAGCGTAGGCGTTTGATCATATTCGCCAGTATCTCGGAATGCTCGAACCATATCCACAATTGGCGCCGTTTTAGCTACTTCCAAACCGGACCGGGAGGAGGCTATGGAAACCTCTAGTTCGCGGTCAGCCGCTCCAATGTCGATGGTCACGATCCGGTCGCTGAGAGCGTCCTGTGCGTCGTGCACGCCAGCATATTCTTGTGGGTTGCTTGTGAATATTACCCTGAAATCGGGGTGTACCTTAATAAAGGGCTCACCCCGGTTCTGTGCTGGCAAAACTAGGATACCTTCTTCTAGCACGCTCAGAAGTACGTTGTTTGCTTCAGCCCGCGACCTAGTGAATTCATCATAAATTAGAGTATAGCCTTCTCGGCACGCTGTAGTAAGCCGGTGATCATTCCATGACCTGTCCGAACTTTCTTCAACCTTACTGACGGTATGGATATAATTATCGGTGACTTTTCGGTAATTATAGCCGCTTTCGGCACCAACAAGGTTCGAAGTTACCATCTCTTCGTCACCAGTGATCATCACTACCGGACGGCCAAGAAGCGCTGCTGTGTGCATTGCCATCGTGGTCTTGCCAGTGCCCGCCGGCCCGCGGAAGTGAACTGAATAGCCGGCGTTGATATAGGCCAACGCACGCCGAGAAACGGATTTTACGCTGTCCGTCTGCACAAAGTCCTTTCGAGCCTCTGGCATCATTGTAGTTAAAGTGTCTGGACCACCAGAATTGGCGGCTCTCGAAATACTGTTCATCTGCATCTCCTTAGCAAAGCTTGGCCTTGCATTTTCCATTAAGAGCGCTCCGTATGAGCGCGTGTTTCAAATCTGCGGGCCTGATACCAAAGCTGCCGCTGCTGTGTGAACAACAGTGGATTTTTGTCCCAGAGTAAGCATCGGTCGAGTATGCTTTCGATCCTTGGCTGAGCAGAAATCCAAGTTTCAACAGCCCAAGGGCTGTCTCGACACCACCCAATCTGTGCTGTTTCGTCTAGAAGTGAGCCGCGCGCAAATTCATCAATAGTTCCCGTCGCTACTCCGCTCGCGATATAAGAAAGTTGGTTGCCAAACATTGCGGCCGTCGAAGCCGACAGACCTAGACGGATGGCCGCCACAACAGCCAGGCTCTCGATAATTCTGGCGAATGGCTCTAGTACATGCTTAATACCATCAGTTTTCACAACATCGACGTCGGGAAAGGTGTCCTGGATCGCCAGTGCGTCTGCATAGGAGAGGATCGGCCGCCCATTTTGCGACATCTCAGGAAACAGGCCCAGGACGTAGTCACCCTCCCAAAACTCTCCAATATCATCAATTGGCTTAAGCGATTGAGCTAGCAAGTTCCAAACTGTATCAAAATGAGGCAAAAGCGGAGTAAAATCGGGATGAAGAACCAATTCGGCAGCAATACCATCTTTCAATTCGACCCTACACATTACACCTTGAAGCACTTGTAACTTGACTGGCAGAGTAATCTCTATGCTCCCACTGCTGCGCCCCGCCGATCTTATGATACGATCGCCTAAAAAACGCGATCGCTGAGTATTCAGCCCGGCGAGCCTGGGATTATCTGACCACGAGCGATTGACCATATTATACTTCCAGTTCTTCTAGCAGATCTTCTGAGCAAAAAATATCGGAAAAGTTATTTACCGCACCTAAGGGCCGCAAGTGAAATATAGGACCATTACACCGAGCCAAAAAATTGCTTTTCGGCAACTTGGCTCGGTTTTTTAAATTACCAAACGTCGGAATATTATTCACAAGACCTATTTTTTCGGACTACTGGTCTTAAACGGAAACGCTGGGAGTGTAGGACTGCTGGTCTTGGCTGCAGGCGTTGCAGGGGAAGGACTGCTGGTCTTGGCTGCAGGCGATGCAGGGGTAGGACTGCTGGTCTTGGCTGCAGGGGTAGGACTGCTAGTCTTGGCTGCAGGGGAAGGACTGCTGGTCTTGGCTGCAGGCGTTGCAGGGGAAGGACTGCTGGTCTTGGCTGCAGGCGATGCAGGGGTAGGACTGCTGGTCTTGGCTGCAGGGGTAGGACTGCTAGTCTTGGCTGCAGGGGAAGGACTGCTGGTCTTGGCTGCAGGCGATGCAGGGGAAGGACTGCTGGTCTTGGCTGCAGGCGATGCAGGGGTAGGACTGCTGGTCTTGGCTGCAGGCGATGCAGGGGTGGAAGTCACTACACTTTTCCTTACCAATCCCATACGGCTTGAGGCATTATTTAGTATAGATGCTCGTTCGGCGATCCGGTCCTGCTGAAAATCAAACAAGATTTTTTTCACTGTAGCGGTTAGACTAATACGGTCAGTTTCCAGTCTCGCCCTCAGCGCCTTTGTGCTTACTTGTCGACCAGCTTTGTAGTGTAGAATCGAACTTGAAACTGCATTACGATTTGCAGTGACATACTGCGAAATAGTCTTCAGGTCGAGCTGAATGGATTCATTTAATTCGGAGGATATGAGATGTAATGACGTTCGTCCCTCCTTGATTTGACGCGTAAGCGATTGTTTAATTTCGTTAATCTCACGCAATCTTTTAGTACGTGAAACCTCGAAAGAATGGATTAATCGCGACATTTCTGCTGTTAGATTCACCTTGATACCTCACTTCCTGAATTCATTGACAAGTAATTTAGATGAAATCCCACACCCATAAGGGCGTGGGATTTCATCCCATCCTGACGTCAGCCAGTTTATGCTTCAGCAGTAAGACCTACGGCCTCAGCGTACTTAAGGTAAGTGTCAACACCGGCAATAACCACACGTGCTTCAACGGCGATTAATTCGATACCTACAAGCGATACGCGTACCCATGCATCGATCACAACACCCTTATCCAGAATGCGATCGACAACTTCTGCAAGGCTGCTTGAAGAGTTCATTTTGCTTACGGCCATGATTATATTCCTTTTATTGACTATATAGCGTTACAAAAGAGTAACGGCTAAATTTGAATGGCGCTACATATAGATCGTAACAATTATTTCCTAACCAGCGTATATGGTATCGTCAAGTGTATAGGTTGTATAAGTTCAGGTGTTTTGAGACTCACACGACTTTGGCCTGAGTGATTCGAATTTACTCCATTGGTGTCTTGCCTTTCAAGGCATGATGAGGCCTGAATGTGTTGTATTTATCGACGGCTTTTCGAAGTTCAAACCGCATCGCTCCTATGCTGTCGGCAATGAGATCACGACATGCATAGAACTCTTCGCGGAAGGTGCGGTTACCGCGCTCGACACCACCGTTGTATTTTGGCCTTGCTGGCGGCAGCACAATGAGCGGGATCTCCATCTGTTCGCACGCTGTCTCAAAATCGGCCATAAACTCAGACCCGCCATCGACTTGAATTGAGATGATCTTATAGGGAGCTATTTCCACGAGTTCTTGCAAAAACCGTTTGGCAGAGCGTGCCGTGGCATTCGAATAAACTTGCGCGTGGATATGCTTGCTACACCTCTCCCAGGCTTGAAAGTGTTTGCACGTGACGCCGTTCTTCGTGGCAGTCATATGATCGATCTGCACACGCTCGCCAACCACAATATCTTTGTAATCCCTATATTTCCATCTCTTGGCATGCCCCTTGGAAAAATTACGCTTGCGCTTTTGGGGCGCAGATCTTGATCGTGTGATCAGGCCTTTTTTCCTTAGAAAGCTCAAAATGCGCCCCACGGTGCTATCGCTCATGGTTTGCTTTTTGTCGCGACGCAAGATGGCCCCTATTTTCTCCTTACCGTAGGTTTCATTGTCGCGGCGGGCCTCAAGCACCAATTGCTTTTCTGCCTCGCCCCACTGTGACTTGTTGCAGCGTTTGGGAGCCTTTGAAGGCGGTATGATTGCCTGCGCCAAATCCTTCAAAATACGCTTGTGACAGTAATATGTCGCGCGCGAGATGCCGACGAATTCAGCGCACTTTGATAGAGAAACGCCCTCTGTACGTAAGTCGTCCCATTGCCGAACCTGACCTTCGTATTTGATACGGTACACGTCCAAACATTCTTGTGTCCGCGCCCAAGCATAAAGTTTATAAACGTTCTTGTGCAGTCCGATGATTTGCATAATGGCCTCGTGAGCTGGTTTCTTTCAATTCTCAGTCTCCGAGGTCGCCTAAATCTTGGCAACAAAATTTTGTCTCACATCTATCTGAACTCATACCAGCGTGGAGTTGTTGCAGGGATCGCCCCTGCGCTGATATCGAGGCGGTCAGTTCCTTTCAGGATGCTCTAAATGCCGCACAAGTTCAACGCCGCTCGTCGTGACAATATCACGAAGCAAAAGCAACGGGTGACCAACTGGTCCGAATACAACGAAGGCCTGCGACAACGCGGTGATCTGACTGTTTGGATCAGCAAAGACGCGCTTGGCCTGTGGTCGGCACCGCCTCGGACAACCCGAGGTGACCAGCGTAAGTATTCGGACCTAGCGGTTGAGATTTGTCTGACGCTGGGCGTGGTTTTCAAACAACCGCTGCGCCAGACCCAAGGCCTGATGCGCAGTATCGCGGGGTTGCTTGGGGTTGAAATCGCAGTGCCTGATTTCTCCACCTTATCGCGCAGGAGCAGTGGGCTAACACTGCGTGCGACGCAGAAGCCCGGAGGCGGTAAGCCAGTCCATTTGGTCGTGGACAGTACTGGCCTAAAAATCTTCGGCGAGGGTGACTGGCTCGAGG
Organism: Octadecabacter arcticus 238; assembly: GCF_000155735.2. GTDB lineage: Bacteria > Pseudomonadota > Alphaproteobacteria > Rhodobacterales > Rhodobacteraceae > Octadecabacter > Octadecabacter arcticus. Next base: position 60,637 of record NC_020910.1, on the reverse strand, counting down.
AGAAGCACAAAATAAAGCGCAAACGGCGCTCTTGGCGCAAGCTCCACCTCGGTCTTGATTTTGTCAGTGGCGAGATCGTCTGCTGTGATTTAACCAAGGATGACGTCGGCGATCCGACGGCGCTGCCAGACCTGTTGGCTCAAGTCGACGGTCCTGTTGATCTGTTCCTCGCAGATGGAGTTTACGACGGAGAACCAATATCTGAATTGCTTGCCACTCGGTTTGGATCGCCGATCGACGTCACGATCCCACCTCCCACAAACGCAATACTGAGCCCCAATGCGGCCAAAGATCCAACGGAACGTGACTGGCATGTCGCCGAGATCGCAGCCCGCGGGCGGATGGCCTGGCAAAAAGCCACTGGCTACAATCACCGCAGCCGGGCGAAACTCTCATGGGCCGCTGGAAAACAGTTATTGGGCCGAAGCTAAAGGCGCGCAACTTCGAAAATCAGAAAACAGAAGCCAGGATTGGCGTTCGGGTTCTCAACCGGATAACCGGCCTTGGCCGCCCAAGTTTTGAACGCACCGCCTGAATTCCGTCTCGGGTAGGGCGCGTTCCGAGTTGACCTTGATCTATGCAACACGGCCTACCTGATGATCCCGCCGAATTGAGGGCTATGATCGCAGCATTGCGGGCGGAAAACGCCAAGATCGCAGCCACGCTGCGCGTCCATGATCAGCTGGTCCAGGCGCTTCGTTTGCAGATCGCCAAGTTGCAAAAGCTGGCATTCGGCAAATCCTCGGAAAAGATCAAACTCGAGATCGAGCAACTGGAACTGGCGCTCGAAGACCTGCTGGTTGCGGTGGCTGAAGACGATGATGCGCCCATCGATGAAGGGCAGACGAACCGTCGCCAGAGGAGCCTTCTGCGCCCGCTTTGCGCCACCGCCCGCGTGTGTATGATGCGACCTTGCGTGAACGGCGGGAGCTTGATCCTGGCACATGCTGTCCCGACTGTGGTGGCGATCTGCGCGTGGTGGGTGAGGATGTCAGCGAATTGCTCGATATGATCGCGGCGCAGATGAAAGTCATTCAGATCGCCCGCATCAAGAAATCCTGTCGCCGCTGTGAGAAGATGGTGCAAGAGCCCGCACCGAGCCGCCCGATCTCGGGCAGTATGGCGGGACCAAACCTGCTGGCCCACATTTTGGTCTCCAAATTTGATGATCACCTTCCCCTTTATCGCCAGCACGAGATCTTTGCCCGCATGGGCGCGGACATTCCTGAAAGCACACTTGTCGGTTGGTGCGGCCGCGCCATGAATACCCTCCTGCCTCTGATCGAGAGGATCGAGGCCGACATCATGGGCAGCGATCTGCTGCATGCCCCCTCTCGTGCATGTAAACATTTACTGCCGGGCAGTGGATGACACGCCGATCCGGGTGCTGGATCGCTCCCTGCGCGACAAAGGATTGGGCAAGGGTGTCAGGCAAGGCCGGATCTGGGCCTATGTGCGTGACCAGCGTCCTTGGGCGGGGGTCGCACCACCCGGTGCTGTCTATCGATTTGCGTCCAACTGGAAGGAAGAGCATGTTCTCAGCCATCTGGCCAATGCCCGCGGCATCCTGCAAGCGGATGGTTACAAGGTCTATGCCAAGCTCTACGAGCCTCAACCCGATGGTGTACCGCGTTTGCGCGAAGCGGCCTGTTGGGCGCACCTGCGACGCGATTTCCATGATTTTTGGACCTCAACCAAATCCGAGATCGCCCGCGAGGCGCTTGATCGGATTGGCAAGCTCTATGATGTTGATCGTAACATCAACGGCCAGTCTGCCGACGTCCGCCATGCCGCGCGTCAAAAGTTGAGCCAGCCAAAGGTCACAGCTTTCTTTGCCTAGTCCGAACAACAACTCCTGCGCATTCCGGGCAAGGGCGTTCTCGCCAAAGCCTTCCGGCTCTTCTCCGCTTTGTTGAGTAAGAAAAGATGCCGACCATCAAGTAACCTGTTGATATGTTAGGTTTCTGACAACTTTACATAGGGCAGGTATATGACCATCGACATCTCGCAACATGTTTTACGCCTGAAGGGGCAACGTGTAAATGAAATTGAGCTGGCTGAAGACGGTGCGAAGGTTATTGTTCAGTGCAGTCGGGATGCCCGCAGGAGCGCTATAGACAGCCGTGTTGCATGGATATGGCGAAGTCCGAGATTGCCCTTACCCATAATTTAGGTCATGCAACAGCCTCGTACTTGGCACGGCCGAGCCCGTTCATTTTGTTGAGAATGTTTGTCCCAATCCTGACTTCAGTTTTTTGGTTTGGAAAGTTCCGAGCTTTCAGTTTGGGGCCGATGACCATCTTCCAGCGGCCTATTTGTGCTTCGCCGCGGCTCCGGTGATTGTAGCCGCTGCTAACTTGCCATGCCAGGCGCCCTTTGTCTCGAATCTCCGCGATGTGTTTATCTCGGGGCGGAACGTGTCAACGACTTTGAGACAGTGGCTTTTGGACTTTAGGCTTGGGTTTCTTCGGTTGGTTTTGGTGGGTTGATCCAGACGGCGGTCGGGATTTGAGGCGGTTTTGGTGGTTTGTGTACGAAGCGTTCGGGCGTGGCGAGGAATGCCGCGTCTAGTGTTGCTTGTCGCGCGGTGTAGATTTCTTGGGCCTGCCCAAAATGGATTTGGTCGGGCGTCATCAGACCAATCCCGGCGTTATGATGGTCTTGGTTATACCATGCAAAGAACCTGCGGCAGAATGCGCGAGCCTGCTCGATGGTTTCAAAGTTCTTGGGGAACTCTGGCTGATATTTCAGTGTTTTGAAGTGGGCTTCGGAGAACGGGTTGTCGTTTGAGGTGTGGGGCCGACTGTGGGACTTGAGCACACCAAGATCAACCAGCATCAGGGCTGTCGTCTTTGCCTTCATGGGCCCACCGCGATCTGCATGCAATGTCAGCTGATCGCGTGGAACCTCGTGTTTTTCCATCGCGTCGATGAACAGCTCTTTGAACTGGCTGGCGCTCTCCGCGTGCTCGACGCGCCAGCCAACAACGCGGCGGCTGAAGATGTCGAGAATGACATAGAGATAGAAGTAGGACCATTTCACCGGGCCCATCAGCTTGGTGATGTCCCAAGACCAGACCTGATTGGGGGCTTCAGCTAGAAGTTCAGGCTTTTGATAGACGGGATGTGTGCGCTGTCGGCGGCGTTCGCCAACTTCGCCCTGCGCGGCCAATATCCGATACATCGTGCGGATTGAACACAGATAGGTGCCTTCATCCAGCAAGGTGGCAAAGACCTCTGTGGGCGTCTGATCCGCAAAGCGGGGTTCGCGCAGGTGGTGCAATACCTGGTCTCTTTCCCTTTCCGGTAGAGCCCGCGAAGACGCTGCGCGCGGTGGGCGTGTGCGTGGTGGTGCCGTCAGCGCCGCACGCTGTCGAAGAACGCTCGCGCGCGATAATGATAGCGCGGCGCAGACAGCCGAGGTCAAGCCGCTGCCGGTGGGCAATGCAATCGCGACGGCCATCATGATTTGCCGCTGCGCTCTTGCGTCTGCTCCATCTCGTCCAGAAGTCCCGCCACTTTTTTTTGGATGGCAATGATGGCTTCCGCCTGATCCAGACGGCGCCGCAAGGCTGTCACCTCACGGTTGGCCTTGGCCAGCTCAGTTTGCAATGGATTGGCAGGTGCCTTTTGTGGGCCACGGCGCATTGGCTGCAATGCACCCAATGTGCCGGCCGCCCGCGCACGGCGCCAATCGGTCAGTGCAGAGGAATAAAGCCCCTCCCGCCGTAGAATGGCGGAAACCCCGCCAGTGTCTGCCACTTGGTCCGTCTCATCCAGAATGCGCAGTTTGTATTTGGCTGTGAAGTTGCGTCGCTTCGGGATGCTCGTCAGTTCCGCTGTGGGAGCCAACGGCGCATTAACAACGCGGGGAGGCGACGTTGGGGCCAAAACGGCTCCAGATCCAGCATCTGGCGAAAGTGGTGATTGTGAAGGCATAACCATGGGTTCGTTCTCCTACGCCCTCAAGTGTAAACTTTAGCCAGTCAATTGTCTCACGCTTATTGGCACGGAGGGGGGCGTTGGATCACGGGCAGCATCGAGGCTGAGAACGGCCGTGATCGGAGGCGGAATTACAATCTCTATAGCTTCACCAAAACGGTCCACAAGCAGATCGCTGGTAGGATCGCCATCATAGGCGCCATCCGCCAAAAAGCGGCTAACAGGAGCGTCAATCTGATCGAGAAGTTCGGGCAAAGCAGTTGGGTCGCCTACGTCGTCTTTTGTCAAATCGGAGCAAACGATATCTCCAGTTGTGAGATCCAGTCCAAGGTGCAGCTTGCGCCACGACTTACGTTGGTTCTGTCGCAAAGTTTGGCGACGCATCAAAAAACTAGAATTTTGTTCTCCGCCTGACACATTTGGACGTCAAGTTCCCGAAAATTTTCTCTTGTGTGGCAGGAATTTTAGATAATTTGGCATTCCAGAGGCCTAAACTTAGGCCTGCGAAGAACAAAATTCTTCAAGAAAAAACTTTGCGACAGTACCACCATTATTGCGATGACGCATATCCTGCTGCCGTTCATGGTTTTGCCGCTTTATGCCGTAATGCGCGGGATCAATAACAGTTTCATGCGGGCCGCAATTTCCATGGGCAGCCGCCCCCTGAGTTATTGTCAAATCTGGTGTTTGAGACTTGTCGGTCATGCGGCGATCTTGCTGGGGTTGATGGCTTCAATTCCGTCTTTGAACGTGACGCCTGTGATGACTTTTGCGAAATAGCCCCAATTTGACTGACAACGTCTCAATCAAGAGAACCTGCCTCCGCCAAACCTGATAACGAAACGTCTCGTTCTCAGTACTCTCCCGCAAATTCTGATGGGGTCGGTTGGCCGTTATACATGCGCCAAGAACCGCTTTCGTCCATTTATATGTACGTAAAGGGTCACTGCGTTCAGAGTACTGGACAGAAACTTGACTCAACTCCTCATTAACAGTATTCGTTCAATATATTGGACGTAAGGATCTTCACGTCCATCTAATTAGACAATGGCGGTGCGACATGAAGCGCAAGAGAAGCTACTCACGGGTTACGAAGCAGGCTTTGTCTGTCTTCGGCAAACTGATCCGCGTCGGCCGCACTGAACGCGGCATGACGGCGCAAGACCTTGCGGACCGTGCAAACATTAGCCGCACGACACTGTACAACATCGAAAAAGGAGAGCCTGGCCCCGAGATCGGCACGGTCTTCGAGGTCGCGACGCTTGTCGGCGTTCGTCTGTTTGATGTCGATGAGAGCGAACTGGCCATTCACAATGCCCGCCTTGATGAAAAACTAACACTTCTTCCAAAGAGCGTCCGGGCATCCAAGCAGGAGGTCAACGATGACTTCTAAACTTGCTCAACACACCGATGCATTTGTCTGGATTTGGCTGCCGGAAAGCGCCGCCCCTGTCGTTGCAGGGCGCATCACTCAAGATGCTGACCGTATCGTCCTCAACTACGGCGCAAGTTACCTCGACCGTAAGGATGCAATACCGATATATGAGCCGGAACTCCCGCTTCGCCGAGGTATTATTGAGCCTGCGGCTGGGCTTTCGATGGCCAGCTGCATTCGCGACGGTTCTCCGGATGCTTGGGGTCGGCGTGTCATCATCAATCGTTTGGTGGGGGCAAAGGCTGGTGAGGCCGAAGTCGCCAACATCACAGAAATATCCTACCTGCTTGCATCCGGCTCTGACCGCATTGGTGCCCTCGATTTCCAAGCATCGGCGACAGAGTATGTGCCGCGTCAGAAATCCGAAGCGACATATGAGGAACTCATCGAGGCAGCCAGTCTCATTGAGAAAGGCGTCCCGCTGCCACCCGGCCTTGATCAAGCGCTCAACCATGGCACGTCTATCGGTGGCGCACGGCCCAAAGCGCTTATCGATCGCGGTGATCGCAAGTTGATCGCCAAATTCTCGGCAAGTGGAGACCTCTATAGCGTTGTGAAAGCGGAATTCATCGCAATGAAGTTGGCTACTGCGTGCGGCCTAGACGTCGCTTCCGTCTCGATGATCGAGGCGGGCGGCAAAGACGTGCTATTGATCGAGCGCTTTGACCGGACCCGCACAGGTGAGGATTGGCATCGCAAAACGATGGTGTCTGCGCTGACAATCCTTGGGCTGGATGAGATGATGGCGCGCTATGCCTCCTATGAGGATTTAGCCGAGATCATTCGTCACCGCTTCAACAAGCCCAAGGAGACGCTGCGAGAACTGTTTGGCCGGATCTGCTTTAATGTACTCTGCGGCAATACGGACGATCATGCCCGCAATCATGCAGCCTTTTGGGACGGCAAAATGCTCTCGCTATCCCCCGCTTATGACATCTGCCCGCAAGGTCGCACAGGGAATGAAGCGACACAGGCGATGCTCATCAAGGGGGACAACCGGATGAGCACACTGAGCAGTTGCCTTGCCGCAGCACCAGAATTCCTCCTCACGGACGAAGACGCCACCCAAATCATCAAACAACAGATCGTCACGATCGCCGATGAATGGGATGCGGTCTGCGCTCTGGCAAACCTCAACTTAACCGACAAAACTCTCTTTGGAGGGCGGCAATTCCTTAACCCGTACTGCATTGTCGGCTTAGGCCCAAACCACATCGCGCTCAGCAGTCTATTTGAACAATCGCGGGAGCAATTGTTGGGCTAACTTTATCTGTATAGGTTGAGGTCTTTTGAGACTCACGCGGCTTCGGCCTGAGTGATTCGAAGGTACTCCATCGGGTTCTGTCGCAAAGTTTTTGGGCTTTCCCGTCTGTTCGTAATGGGGCAATGCTTTTTGGGCAAACATAACGGGTCGGGGATGTAGGGCAATGATCGATTCCAAGGGTACGCACTTCCCGAAGGACGTGATCCTTTTCGCGATCTTTTTCTATCTCCGCTACCAGGTCTCCTACCGTGATCTTGAAGAGATCATGGAGGAACGCGGCGTTGATGTTGATCATGGGACACTGAACCGTTGGGTGGTTAAGTTTGCGCCGCTGCTGGCGACACAAGCGCAGTCGCGTAAGAAGCCGACTGCAGAATCTTGGCGTATGGATGAAACCTACATCAAGGTTAAAGGCAAATGGACCTACTATTACCGCGCTGTCGACAACACGGGGAAAACCCTTGATTTCATGCTGTCTGAGCGTCGCAACAAGGCAGCAGCCCGTCGATTCTTCAAGCGCGCGATTGGCACGAACGGCGTGCCTGACCGTGTTGTCATCGACAAGAGCGGCGCCAATCTGGCGGGTCTGGAAAGCGTCAATGTAATTCTGAAGTTCATGGGCTCCGGCAACACGATCAAGATCCTGCAGGTCAAATACCTCAACAACATCATCGAACAGGATCATCGCTTCGTAAAGAGGATCACGGGGCCGATGCTAGGCTTCAAGGCCTTCCATTCTGCCGAGGCGACCTTGGCTGGAATCGAGACTGCGCACATGATCCGAAAGGGGCAGCTCCATGCCAACGGTCTCACCGCGTTTCAGCAGTTTGCGGCGCTCGCAGCATAATTATGTCCGGGCGATGCCCGCACTCAAACGCCACCAAAATTTGCGACAGAACCCTGCGCAATCCGACGATCCACGAAGGCTTGTATATGGGGGAGCCGCTCGGCTTTGCGATTGAGGGAAGGGGTTCAAACCGAAACCTAAATTTGCAAATGCAGGCGGTTATCTGCCGTCTGTTGGTTGCCATTATTGGCGGCGCGGAAGCTGACTACGTGAGATCGGCTGTGACATCTCGACAGAATATAGGTCTCAGGCTGCCGTGAAGCCCCGGATTGTTTGCATATAGATGCCTGATCAAAGTCTCTTTCATCGAAACAGCGATAGTTCATAGCGGACTTTCAATTACGAAAGCTAAAGGGCAGCTCCGTCCGCTCTCCCGACCTTCACCAGCCGAAAATGCTGCAAGATGGACGAATGGCCGGTCTGGTGAAGCTGCACCGCAGCGCTCGACCACGAGGCGAACGACAGCTCAGGGCCGTGAGTGACGATGATGACGCCGCTGTTCCTGGTTGAGCCGCCGTGAACAAGCTGACTACGCAGAACGTACAGCCGGTCGAAGACGAAACTCAGAACACGCACGCTGTCGCCAGCCTGGAAAGACTGTGCGAACGACTTGGCAGAAGCTTTGAATCGATCCTCCCAGTCCTCGAATCCGTCGAATCCGTTGTCCGACGCCTCTGTCTGGAGGCCGCAGTATCCGCAAACGACGCACGCAGTCGGGTAAGAGCGGCTTCGCGGATCTGGCGAATACGTTCATGGGAAACGGAAAACTGTTCGCCCAACTCATACAGCGTTTTTGGCGTGTCAGACACATAGATTTCTATGATGATTTCCTGTTCCCTCTTTGAAAGCCGGTTTAGATGGAAGGACAGTGTGGTCCAGAAGGCACGGGAATCCAAACGTGCGCTAACTTCCTTTTCGACGTCCGCATCCGGATCCTCAAGCAGATCTTGCAGTTGCGCTGTGCCACCATCGTCACTGACGGGACGGTTTAGGGACCCATCTGGTGCGGCCAGTCTTTGTTGCATCAACACAACCTGTTCGGGCGTAACCCCAAGATCGGTCGCTATTCGATCAACAAGGTGTTCGGGCGGAACTTCGCCCTCAGCCACCAGTCGGGTTTCGACGCGCTTCAGGTTGTAGAACAACTTACGGCCGAATGCTGAATTGGGAAGCTTTACGAGGGACCAACCCTGGAGCTTGTAGTCCTGGATTTCCGCCCTGATCCACCAAGCCGCATAGGTGGAGAATCGAAAACCCTTGTCTGGGTCGAAGCGATCGGCCGCCTTCAACAACCCGATATTTGCATGTTGCAAAAGATCGCTATCGAGCTCGCGGCCTTTGCCCCCCGCTCGGCTGGTCGCCGCAATCGCAAGAGCTTGGTGCGAAGTGACCAGACGATTGCGGGCGGCGACATCGCCTTTGTCGCGCCAACATCTGGCAAGCCGTGCCTCGGTGGGCGCGTCAAGGAATTCTGGACGCGCCGTCTGATTGCGGGCCACGCGGGGTGCTGGGAAAGATTTGTTCATTTTCTACACATTTGATTTCGCTTCGATACTAGTATTGGCAAGAACTGCTTGTCAATACTAGTATCGAAAAGCTATCAATACTCCATGAATGACAGTCCAGCCAACACAGGAAAAATCACCGAACTACTCGTCTATTTTGGGCGGGCAGCACGCGGGACCGATGCAGGATCAGACCTGACGGCGGCGCAATGGACGGTGCTGTCAGACAAAAGCGAACCAGTCTGATTTTTCCAGCAACCTCAATCCGTTGGGCTACGCCAAGACCGCGCCACTCGGTAAGAGCGGCGGTGCGATTCAGCTTGAAATTTGATCGATTGTAGAGATGGCGCTCTTGGTTGAAATGGTTGTGAACGGAAGCGTGGACGGCGACGAATTTCTGTAAAGTTCGCATCCGCCTAAATCGAAGCATTGCCCACTCTCTTCGCCTAAATGGCTGGTGTGAATTCTCGGCTCTATTGTTGAACCAGCGGCCCGTTTCCTGTTTGTCCACATTGCCGATCACCTCCATCGCCACACCATACGGAAATCCACCCCACGAACAATCTGCTCAAGCGACTACCCTGAAGCAGCTTCCTGAATTTTTTTGAGCGTGGATGAGACTTCACCTAGAAGCCGTTCGTGAAAGGCACGGTCAATTTCGCCATCCGTGGGCCCACGTCCCAACGCCTGCGCCAGTTCAAAAAAGCCCTTGCCGGGGAGTCCATCCCCGCCGCGGCTGACGGCCCGCGCTGCGATGAAGGGTGCCGATAACGCTGCATCCACGCGCATTGTGGCCTCGAGTGCGGAGGTCACTTTGGCGATCGAACCCGGTGCCCAATATCCAAGCGCGCGCGCAAGTTTTCCGTAGGTAATTGGCACTTTGTCTTCGGGCAGGTTCTGGAGATATCGTCGAACTTGGTCAGCCAGCGTTTCCCCGACAGTGCCTTGAATCGGCCTTGCACGCGGTGGTGGTGCTTCGCGGGCTGTGCCATCAGCAAACACTTCTGCCGCCCAGGCTCTGACCGGCGTGCGCACTGTGATGCGGGTCTTTCCTGCGTGATCTTCAGTCCCGGTTTCGGAGGTGCTGACGATGTCACCGTTGCGCATGCCTGCGCGCAAGGTGTCTGGCGTCAGCCCAAGTTTCGGTGCGAGGTATTCGGGATCTATAATGATCTGTCCGTCTTCCCAGTCGATGGTCCCGGGTGGCAGTGGCCGGTTCAAGGTCGGAGACGTCCCCTGCGCACCCTCATAGAAAGGATTGGTTCCAGCATCGTGGTCCGTAAGATCTATGATTTCACCAATTGCCGGAAGGCCTGCACGCAGCATGGTTTCTATGCCCTGACGCAAGGTGGCGGATGAGGCAGCACATCCCTGACAGCCGCCAGACATCCGCAGATAGACATCACTGTTCTCAACGCGCTCGACGGCGACACTGCCACCGTGGCTGGCAATTGCTGGATTCGCCTCGCAGTCGAGCAGCTCAGCGACGGCAAGCAAAAGCAGCGCATCTTCACCCTTAGGCGCTTCGCTCCGTTGTCCCAATGGCAAGGCTTCGCTATCCAGAACATCCCGAATTGCAACCGCAATTGGGGCTTTCAACGCGGACCAATCCACATCCGTGCTGCGACTTACATAGATTGAAGCACCGTCAACCTCGACACGCTGCACACCCGAAATGGCAAATAATGCCCTCGCTAGCGGGGCGTCCGCGCTTGCATCGTCGTAGCATACTGATGTGCTGTCTTGGACGGGTGCCTCAAGAATAAAACGCAGGGTTTGCGGGTCTTTTACAGTGGGCTGTACCCGAATGCGGCGGCGCGTTGCAGGTTCAGACATCCTCAACCTCTACGCTTTGCATTGCGCGCAAGGCTTTGAATGTATAAATACCAGTGCTGTGCCCGTCGCTGAAAGCCAGCCCAAGGCCGTAATTTCCAAGGCTCCATATCCGTGTCGGCGTAATAGATTGAGGCACGCTGGAGGGATCAAGGATTGCCGCGCCGCTCATCTCGTCGCGACAGGCCGCACAGCGGCAATTCAGCCGAAGATCGCGCGACCCGATTGTTTGTTCATACCCGTCCTGCCAGCGGATCATCAGCCCAATTTCGTCGTGATCAAGTGAGACAGGCACGTCAGCGGCGCCACCATAGCTCAACGGGGCCGCTTCGGTGGGTTGTCCCGTACCCTCGGACACGTGCCAATCAAACGGCAACGCAAGGCCACCCCTCGCGGAACTGCCGCCGACCAGCGCCTCGGCGATCTTGACATAGACCAGTGCAGCCGCGCTGTTTGGATGGGCGATAACCATTGGCTTACCGGCGTCGCCTGAGTCTACAATTTCAGGTTCGATCGGCACCGCGCCCAAGAAAGGCATGCCGATTTCGCGCGCGATAGCTTCACCGCCGCCCTTGCTGAAGATATGCGTGACTTCACCGCAGGACCCGCAGGCAAAGCCGCTCATGTTCTCCACAATTCCAAGGATCGGGACGTTCACCTGTTGCATCATGCGCAGTCCGCGTCGCGCAATTTTCAGACTGACATCCTGCGGCGTGCTGACCACGACAGCACCCGTCAACGGAAACGCCTGTGCAAGCGTCAGCTGGATATCACCGGTTCCCGGGGGCAGGTCCAAAAGCAACACATCCAGCTCGCCCCACTCTACCTGAGCGACAAACATTTGCAGATATTTGGTCACCATCGGGCCGCGCAGGATAGCGGGGCTGTCATCGTCCGACAGCATTGCCATCGACATCACTTTAACGCCGAAGGCCTGCGCCGGGATCACTTTTTTGTCCGGTGACATGGCAGGGGGGCGATTGCCCGCAATGCCGAGCATTCCCGGAATGGAAGGCCCGTAAATATCAGCATCAACAACGCCGACCTTCAGCCCCATCTGGGCCAATGCCACAGCGATGTTGGTAGTTACGGTTGATTTACCGACGCCTCCCTTACCACTGCTGATTGCGATAAGCTTGCGTTCGCTTTTCCCGCCCTGTTGGCTGGACTCTGCTGCTTTTGCGTTCGTGTCTTGTTGCGTCATTGCGCGCGACCTTTTCTGATTTTATTCGATAGAATTGGTGAGTCTGGCACAACATCGCCACTGCCGAAGTTCACGCAAAGCTTGCCAACGTCGTCAGGCGCCAGTTCTGCCGCTATACAGGCGCAATAGCCCCCACCGTCTGATGATGTGTAGTGCGTACAGGCTTTGCACGTGCCGAACGCCTGCGCCCCTTTCAGTCCCGCGAGGGTTTCGGACAGGAGCGACAGAGTTGCCAAAAACGCTGCGCGTTCTTTCGGTTTGATGAGGTCTATCAGACGCATTAAATCTGCCAGCGGGTCCGCGTTAAGGGTTTCATTGCCTTGCTCGGTGATCTCAAGGCGAACACTCCTGCCGTCACGATCAGAACGAAACCGCGCAAGAAGCCCTTTCTCCTCCAGAGTTTTGATCGTCTGAGAGGCCGTTCCCCGCGTGGTAACCTGAAAGCTGGCGAACGCGGATGGTGTGCGCGACACTCGGTTGGCGCGCGCAAAAAACCGCAGGCAAGTCCATTGCGCCGCAGTCAGGGGGGACGCCAAGTCCTCACCACGCGAAGAACGCCCGATATGAATGAGGAGTTCGGCGATTTCGTCAGAGCCGCTTGATGTATATGTCATGGCCTTTTGATAGCGAAATCGAACCAGTTACACAATGATAGATCACTTTATATTAGATGGGATTTGATCGGTTGTAGAGATGGCGCTCTTGGTTGAAATGGTTGTGAACAGACGCGTGGACGGCGACGAATTTCTATAAAGTTCGCATCTGCCTAAATCGAAGCATGGCCCGCTCTCTTCGTCTAAATGGCTGGCGGGAATTCTTGGCTCGATTTTTGAGCCAGCGGCCAGTTTCCTGTTTGTCGGCGCTGCAGCGATGACCTTCATCGCTGCACCGTAGGAACGTAGGAACGTAGCTTGTCTGTGACGAAGATATGTGCGCAACCATGGCGTTTATGGTCTTCCTCAGGAATTTGAAGGCTGCCTTGCGATCACGGCGCTTTGTGATGAAGCTTTCCAGAACTTCTCCTTCGTGATCCACAGCCCGCCAAAGATAGTGCGTCTCGCCGTTGATCTTCATGAACACCTCATCCAAGTGCCACTGCCAATTTGAATATGCGCGCATCTGGCTGATCCTTTTCTCGCGGATCTATGCGGCAAACAGCGGGCCAAATCTGTTCCACCAAAACCGAACCGTTTCGTGGCTGATGTCGATGCCACGCTCAAGCAACAGATCCTCCACGTTCCGAAACGACAACGGGAAACGGACATACATCATCACGGCCAGGCGAATGACCTCCGAGCTCGTCTTGAAGTAGCGAAAAGGGCTGCGTTTTGTCATCCCGTAACGCCAATTGCTCACCCTGCCCGCCTCAACCGATTTTGCTCTGACAGTGCCCACCTCATGCCTCCGCCGCCAGTGACTTGCGTCGCCAGTTGATAAGGCCACCCTCCAGAATCACCGCAATCTGCTTCTCGGTGAGGCCGTGTCTGGTGGAAATGGCGCCTTTGCCCTCGACCTCAAGGATGACATCGCCGCCGCTTGCCAGCGTTTGATGCAGGTCCCGCGCGATGAGCACGTCACCTTGCTCAAGCCGCTCATAGTCCTTCGGTTCGGCAAATACGAGCGGCAGAACACCGTAGTTGACTAGATTCTGCCGATGGATGCGCGCGAAACCTTTGGCCAGTACGAGCCTCAAACCGAGGTTGCGTGGTGCTACTGCCGCATGCTCACGCGACGAGCCCTGGCCATAATTGTCACCAGCCATCACCGAATGACCTGTTGTGCTACGCACTGCACGCGCGTGCTCAACATAGCCCGTGTCAATGCGCTCGAACGAAAACTCCTCAATCTTCTGGATATTTGAACGGAAAGGCAGCACCTTCGCGCCCGGTGGCATGATCTCGTCAGTCGAGATGTCATCGCCCATCTTCAGGATCGCCGGCAATTTGAGCGTGTCAGGCATCGGGTCGAACACTGGAAGCGATTTGATGTTCGGCCCCTTGACCACCACGACAGAACGAGCTTCATCCTGTTGGGGTGGTGCATCGAGCATCGCCACTGTCATGACGGTCTTCTCTGGATATCTAAGTCGCGGGTAAGGCATATCGAGAGATCGGGGATCGGTTATCTTGCCCGTAAGCACCGAGGCAGCGGCGGTCTCGGGAGAGCAGAGGAACACAGAATCTTCCCTGGTCCCCGATCGGCCCGGAAAGTTGCGCGGCACTGTTCGCAGTGAATTGCGTCCGACCGCGGGGGCCTGCCCCATGCCGATGCACCCGTTGCAGCCAGCCTGATGTATCCGTGCCCCGGCGGCCACCATGGCACCGAGACGGCCGTCGGCGATCAGGATTTCGAGAGTTTGACGCGAGGACGGGTTAACGTCGAAGGAAACCGCCGGCGGGACCACCTTTCCACGCACGATATCGGATACAACTGCGAAGTCACGCCAGCCCGGATTGGCCGACGATCCGATATAGGCCTGATAGATATCTTCACCCTCGACCTCGCTGACAGGCACGACGTTGCCCGGGCTTGACGGCTTGGCAATTAAGGGCACAAGAGTTGAGAGGTCAATCTCGTCATGAAAACCATAAGCACAGTCGCTGTCGGCGGTGAGCTCAGCCCAGTCCGCGCCTCTTCCCTCGCTTTCGAGAAAGCGCTTAACCTCTTGGTCAGATGGGAAAACTGTCGATGTCGCGCCCAATTCCGCGCCCATATTGGCAATTACATGACGATCCATCGCGGTGAGGTCAGCCAAGCCGGGGCCGTAATATTCGATGATCTTGCCGACCCCGCCCGAGACCCCGTGCCGACGCAGCATCTCGAGGATCACGTCCTTGGCACTGACCCAGTCGGGAAGCTTGCCCACGAGTTTGATGCCGAAAGTCTCAGGCATGGCCGTCTCAAAAGTTTCGCCCGACATGGCAAGCGCCACATCGAGGCCACCCGCTCCGATTGCCAGCATGCCAAGCGCGCCGGCCGCAGGCGTGTGGCTGTCAGACCCCAGTAGAGAAGCACCGGACCTGCCGAAGCGCTGCATATGCACCATGTGGCTAATGCCGTTGCCTGGCCGCGAGTACCAGACCCCAAGGCGCCGGCAGATGCTTTCGAGGAACAAGTGATCGTCTGGATTCAGATTATCGGTTTGCAGCAAGTTATGATCAACATACTGGACGCTGACCTCGGTTTTTACACGGTCGAGCCCGATCGCCTCCAGTGACAGCATGGCAAGGGTTCCCGTGGCGTCCTGGGTCAGGGTCTGGTCGATCCTAAGTTCAATTGGGGCACCCGGCGTCATTTCGCCAGCGACCAGATGCGATTGGATCAGTTTTTGTGCAACATTAAAATTCATGACATTCTCCATATTCGTTACTCATTTGCCAGCAGTTTTGGCAACAGGATGCATCCCCATCAGATTTCCTTCGGTAGCGTTAACCCAATGTGCGCCGTCCGGATCGTGCTTAAGAGTGACAACTGAGGGATCAAGAGACGTGTCTCTCAGGGCCTTTGGATGTCTACTTTCTTCACGATATTTAATATCGTTTCAAAACCATATTGACAAGATATAAGTTTTGAATCTATGATAAAGTAGTTTCGTTTTGATACTATAAAGCCCGCAGATATGGTGGTGGGGGCAAGACGCAAAATAGCTGCAACGTCAATATGAGTGTCTGGACCCCGAACTGCCAACGTACAAACAAACAACATCCCCAGTATTCGCGTTCATTCCATCACAACTGCGAGCAATACAAAGGAGAATTTAATGGATCAGAAAACTATGCTCAAAACCATCAAATCGCAGACCAAAAAATGAGATTGTACTTTACGTGAAGGACGCGACGGAAGCGCCGCAATGTGGTTTTTCATCTGCGGTGTCGGAGTTTCTGGCTGACCTGAAACTTCCTTACAAAAACATAAACGTGCCTGAACATAACGAGATCAAAGAAAGAGTGAAGAAATTTACCAATTGCCCCACAATCCCGCAATTGGATGGAAGATGACGGTTCGTCAGGGGTTACGACATCGCTTGCAGTCTCATGAAAGCGACGAGTTGGGAAAGTTTATGATGGACGAGGCCCTGTTGCATAAAGTCAGGGAGAAAGGACATGCTAATGACACCTGCTATATCAACAAGCGGTAAACACACTGCATATGACTGGGACACAAAATTGCTGCCTGTAGCCTCATGGCACGTACCAAAACTCGCCGATCCGGTGGTTGAGATTGCGAAACAGGTCGTTTACGTCTGTTTTCCCATTGTTCTTCCAGGAGAGGACGGCTGCGTCATTCCCTTCGGCCAGTATCGCCTTACAACGCATAGCTTAAGCAAACCTCAAAGCGGGTGGCCTCATGAGGCAATGCTTGTGAATGGAGACAACGCGGCGAGCATCTGCCTAACCACTCAGCAGTTAAATTACATCGCTCAAGACACCGATGTGGAGATTTACTAGGATGGTTCAACTTCGCTTGCCAGCCAATTCACGGATGACCCACGGTCATATTTGGTCAAAACCTGTCAACGCCGTGAGAACGAAATCTTTCAAGGTCTACCGCTGGAACCCGGACGACGAAGAGAATCCCCGCATAGACTCCTATGCCGTGGATCTCGACACCTGCGGCCCAATGGTTTTGGACGCTCTCATCAAGATCAAGAACGAAATCGATCCAACACTGACTTTCCGGCGGTCCTGCCGGGAGGGCATTTGTGGCTCCTGTGCTATGAACATTGATGGCATCAACACACTGGCATGCATACAATCTATCAGTGATATCAGGGATGATGTGAAAGTTTATCCGTTGCCACATATGCAAGTCGTCAAGGACCTAGTGCCGGATCTGACACATGCTTACGCACAATATGCGTCAATCGAGCCTTGGCTTAAAACCGATACGCCGACGCCCGAGCACGAGCGCCTACAGAGTCCTGCAGACCGTAATAAGCTAGAAGGGCTGGACAGCTGCGTTCTCTGTTTCTGCTGCACCGCC
Organism: Octadecabacter arcticus 238; assembly: GCF_000155735.2. Lineage (GTDB taxonomy): Bacteria > Pseudomonadota > Alphaproteobacteria > Rhodobacterales > Rhodobacteraceae > Octadecabacter > Octadecabacter arcticus. The sequence continues at coordinate 43,625 of NC_020910.1, read as the reverse complement.
TCTTGCCCCAGCTACTGGTGGAATGGCGACAAAGACGGAACTGATGAATTTCTGGGCCCAGCGGCGCTTCTGCAATCTCATCGTTGGATCTCTGACAGCCGAGATAAGGCGACGGACGAACGGCTTGAAGATCTTGAAGGCCCATTCAAACTCTATCGCTGCCACACGATTATGAATTGCGCAGTTACCTGTCCTAAGGGCCTTAATCCGGCAAAGGCAATAGCTGAGATCAAGAAACGCATGCTCAAACGCAAAGTGTAAAACTGGACACAAATCTTCTGCCAATACAAATTTGCCTATCAGAATGCTGAGTTTGGGGTTTCCTTCACTAGTATCAAAAATATTTCGCTCAATGCTTTCGCATTGGCCTCACAATTGGTGGGACTAAATCAATACTCCAGAAAACTGGTAATCGCAGGAAGTAGTCTATGATCCAAAGCTCGGGCCCCGATGGTTGCCGAGACAGTCTGGTTTACAGTGAACAGTTTATCGATCTTATTCCTGATTGTCTGAACCCATCGAAAGGCATTAACGACATCGAAAAATTGATAGCTAAGCACCTGATGTCAACATCGAAGAGATCCTTTCAGATGCTCAGCCTAAAAATGCTGCAGCGCGTTCTCGCAAGAGCGTTTCGGACACAAATTAAAGGCCTCACATGACTTACGTAGTAACGGAATCCTGCATCAAGTGCAAATATACGGACTGTGTTGAAGTCTGCCCCGTTGATTGCTTTTACGAAGGCGAGAACATGCTCGTCATTCATCCGGACGAATGCATTGATTGCGGCGTCTGCGAACCGGAATGTCCTGCAGATGCAATCCTTGCTGACACCGATCAAGGTGCCGAGACTTGGCTTGAACTCAATAGCAAATTTGCCGCCAAATGGCCGAACATCATCCAACAAAGTGAGGCTCTGGCCAATGCTGAAGAATATGACGGGATGGAGAACAAGTTCGACAAGTATTTCAGCTCGAAGCCCAGATAATTAGAACCTAATTTTATTTACGACTGATCCGCAAGTTCATGGCCATGTGTCAATCTGGACAAAACGTCGCCTTGGTAGGACATTTAAGCACCAAATGGAGTGCGTTGGCTGCTAAGCCTGCACGAATTGTGGGAAATTCAATGTTTTTAGTAACTCCCAAGCACCCCAGCCGATAACGGGTTTTTGTCAGTTTTGATGTGAGTCTCCTTGGTTATTAGGCGCATGAATTTTCTGTTGTGGTCTGAATTTCGTGGCGCTGTGACGATTTCTCTGAATCATTGGTGGAATGGACCAAGTTACTGCTCTTGAACAACTCCTCGCCACGGCTCTGCGCAGGATCGCCGAGTTGGAAGCCGCGTTGGCGAGCATGGCGCAAGAGAATGCGGATCTGCGGCGTCAGTTGGCCAAGAACAGCAGTAATAGTAGCAAGCCGCCTTCGAGTGATGGGTTGAAGAAGCCGGTACCGCGTAGCCTGCGTGGTAAGTCCGGTAAGAAAAGTGGTGGCCAAGTTGGCCACCGAGGCGACACCCTACGTCAGACAGCAACGCCTGACTTTGTGGAGCGACATGAGGCTGAGGCCTGTGGCACCTGTCAGCATGGCTTGACGGCTGGGATGATCAAGGCGGTGGAGAGGCGTCAGGTTTATGACATACCGGTGCCGCGTCTGGAGGTCACAGAGCATCAGGCAGCGATTTATTGTTGTGGCCATTGCCGAGCCACGACGACAGCCACCTTTCCCGATGGCGTGAATGCACACGTGCAATACGGTAAGCGCATTCGGGCGGCGGCGGTCTACTGCAATGTTCAGCAGCTGATCCCCGAGGATCGGGTCTGCCAACTCCTGCGTGATTTGTTTGGTGCCACCAGCCTATGCGCGGCCAGCGTGACCAACTGGGTGAACGGCACAGCGCGTACCTTGGGTGGCGTCGTCGAACACATTCTGGCCCGGCTCAATGAAGGCGGCGTTCGGCATCTGGATGAGACCGGACTTCGTGTTGCTGGTAAGCTGCACTGGCTGCACTCAATCAGCGATCTCGCCTTCACGCATTATCGCATCAGCGCCAAGCGCGGTGCTGTTCCATCCTTCCTGACCGGCGGGACAATTGTTCATGACCACTGGAAGTCCTATTACGCCCATATGAGTGGGGTGGACGCGCACGCCCTGTGCGGGGCGCATCATTTACGGGAACTCAAGGCCATCGAAGAAATCGAAAAGGAGCCGTGGGCGTGCGCGATGAGCGTGCTGCTCAACAGCGCCAATCAGCTCAAGTGCGCGGCTCAGGGGCGAGGCGAGACCGAACTCCCCACGTCGGTTCACCACGGCATCCTCACCAAATACATGGCGATCCTCACCGAGGGCCTCGCCTTCCATGAGCGACAAGACCCACTGGCTAGACGCACTGGTGCGCGAGGCCGAAAAGCCAGGCGGCCAGGCCATAACCTTCTGGTCCGCTTGCGCGACTACCGTGATGACGTCCTAAGGTTCCTTACGGACTTCACAGTTCCCTTCACCAACAATCAGGCCGAACGGGACCTGCGCATGATGAAGTTGCGCATGAAAATCTCGGGAACTTTCCGCACCCTCGAGGGCGCGCAGGTCTTCGCTGACATCAGATCCGTCATCTCGACGGTCAGAAAACACGGGGGCAATATCCTCGAAACACTCACCCTATCACCACAACAGATCATCGCTCGGCTCTAACGTCGCAAGGGCAACACAAAACCCGATATCCGATGGGGTCCTTGGGAGTTACTGTTTTTATCTATTAACATTGTCCAAAAATACGCAATCCTGTGGATCGGACTCATTGGGACCGAGTTGGGAATCATAGCGAAACAAGGTCGCGCAATAGGGGCAGAGAATTGGGTTCTGTCGCAAAGTTTTTGGGCTTTCCCGTCTGTTCGTAATGGGGCAATGCTTTTTGGGCAAACATAACGGGTCGGGGATGTAGGGCAATGATCGATTTCAAGGGTACGCACTTCCCGAAGGACGTGATCCTTTTCGCGATCTTTTTCTATCTCCGCTACCAGGTCTCCTACCGTGATCTTGAAGAGATCATGGAGGAACGCGGCGTTGATGTTGATCATGGGACACTGAACCGTTGGGTGGTTAAGTTTGCGCCGCTGCTGGCGACACAAGCGCAGTCGCGTAAGAAGCCGACTGCAGAATCTTGGCGTATGGATGAAACCTACATCAAGGTTAAAGGCAAATGGACCTACTATTACCGCGCTGTCGACAACACGGGGAAAACCCTTGATTTCATGCTGTCTGAGCGTCGCAACAAGGCAGCAGCCCGTCGATTCTTCAAGCGCGCGATTGGCACGAACGGCGTGCCTGACCGTGTTGTCATCGACAAGAGCGGCGCCAATCTGGCGGGTCTGGAAAGCGTCAATGTAATTCTGAAGTTCATGGGCTCCGGCAACACGATCAAGATCCTGCAGGTCAAATACCTCAACAACATCATCGAACAGGATCATCGCTTCGTAAAGAGGATCACGGGGCCGATGCTAGGCTTCAAGGCCTTCCATTCTGCCGAGGCGACCTTGGCTGGAATCGAGACTGCGCACATGATCCGAAAGGGGCAGCTCCATGCCAACGGTCTCACCGCGTTTCAGCAGTTTGCGGCGCTCGCAGCATAATTATGTCCGGGCGATGCCCGCACTCAAACGCCACCAAAATTTGCGACAGAACCCTCGCCGATGCCGCATGAGTCTCAAAAGACGTGAACCTATACACTTTTCTCAATGAGAATTGCGGCGCGTCAACAACGCCATGATATGCCGCTCATCCGGGCCGTCACCAACTTTCGGCTATAACTCATTCCCGCGATCAGTTCGCTATCCTATACCCAGAACGGTTCAATAGATGACCCGTCGAAACCGCGTGGGCTAAGCCTCATACACAAAGTTTCGGATACTCCCGACAGATCAGTTACTCAGAGAAAACTCTTCTAATGACACTATTTTAATCGTGGCAGAAATCTTAGGGATGACATTATGCAACGCTCCCAAAAACAGAAACCCGATTTCTCCGGACTGCAATGTCGCGTCTATGCGGGAGGCGATGAAGTAATCCCGCGTGTCCAGCAGTTTGCTCTTCACCGATGCGGACGCCGAATTTACGTTGCCTTCTGAATCGGAATTGCCACTTATTAACATGTCACGTTCCTTGAGCAGAAGTTTGAGGTCCTCGGTCCCTTCCAGCTTAGCTCCCATATCTATTAATCTAGCCAGAATCTTGTAATTCATCCCGCCTGCTGGACTTTCTGCCAGATCCCGAACTATTTTCGCTTCGAAACCACAGACCGGAAGTCCATCCTGATAAATGCGCGTTCGGTGAAAATTGACGTCCAGGGCCGAAAAGGCCGAGTCTATGTCAGCCCAGAAATGTTTGATCGCCAACCGGCTTTGTTCCCAGGCTTCAAGACCCTTTTGGCGCATATAGGCCTGCCGCAAGGCATTGGATGCAGACCCCATGTCATCTTCACTGTGAACAATGGGAATACAGACCAGCGTTCTCGATTTCGTCAATTTCACCGCCCCCATGTCGCCGTCTAACCCTTGGTCTCGGATGCCTTAGGAAATTCTGTCCCTACTAGGCACGCAGCATCAGGATGCGGGCACCCCCAAAGCTAGACATTTAAAACCAACTAGTTTCTTTTTAATACGATAGCACAAAGGCCCCCACCTCGAAACAGCAAAGTAATGAGCCGTGTTGCATGGATGTGGCGAAGTCCGAGATTGCCCTTACCCATAATTCAGGTCATGCAACAGCCTCGTACTTGTCACGGCCAAGCCCGTTCATTTTGTTTAGAATGTTTGTCCCAATCCTGACTTCAGTTTTTTGGTTTGGAAAGTTCCGAGCTTTCAGTTTGGGGCCGATGACCCTCTTCCAGCGGCCTATTTGTGCTTCGCCGCGGCTCCGGTGATTGTAGCCGCTGCTAACTTGCCATGCTAGGCGCCCTTTGTCGCGAATCTCCGCGATGTGTTTATCTCGGGGCGTTGGATCACGGGCAGCATCGAGGCTGAGAACGGCCGTGATCGGAGGCGGGATTACAATCTCTATCGCTTCACCAAAACGGTCCACAAGCAGATCGCTGGTAGGATCGCCATCATAGGCGCCATCCGCCAAAAAGCGGCTAACAGGAGCGTCAATCTGGTCGAGAAGTTCGGGCAAAGCAGTTGGATCGCCCACGTCGTCTTTTGTCAAATCGGAGCAAACGATATCTCCAGTTGTGAGATCCAGTCCAAGGTGCAGCTTGCGCCACGACTTACGTTTGGCCTTTTTTTTATGCTTATTCTGCAACCATTCGCCTTCACCAAATATCTTCAGACCCGTACTATCAACAACTAATTCGATTGGGCCGGCCCTTTGGGCTTTGGATTTTTCTGGTATGCTGAGCCCCGCACCTCTCCGCGAGAGGGTCGAGAAATCCGGAATGGGAACATCCAGTCCCATAAGCCGCGCCAAACTACCGACCAATCCTTGCGTCTGCCGCAAAGGTTGTTTGAAAACCATACCCAGCGTCAGGCATACTGATATGGCCATATCAGAGAATGTCGGTTGGCCGCCTGGCGTCTGCCGTTTGTCGGCAAGCCACTTATCTGCAACCTCAGGGCTCAACCAAATTGTCACATCACCGCGCTGACGCAGGCCTTGATTGTACACTCGCCAGTTGGTGACCTTCTGTCGCTTCTTTTCAAACTTGTGGCGGCGGGAAGCGTTGAATTTGTGCGGCATCATTAATATCCAAGTCGTTTGCAAGCTGGGTGTCTAGCAGACCCGCTGGGGTCCCTGCAACAACGCCGGGAAAACCCTTGATTTCATGCTGTCTGAGCGTCGCAACAAGGCAGCAGCCCGTCGATTCTTCAAGCGCGCGATTGGCACGAACGGCGTGCCTGACCGTGTTGTCATCGACAAGAGCGGCGCCAATCTGGCGGGTCTGGAAAGCGTCAATGTAATTCTGAAGTTCATGGGCTCCGGCAACACGATCAAGATCCTGCAGGTCAAATACCTCAACAACATCATCGAACAGGATCATCGCTTCGTAAAGAGGATCACGGGGCCGATGCTAGGCTTCAAGGCCTTCCATTCTGCCGAGGCGACCTTGGCTGGAATCGAGACTGCGCACATGATCCGAAAGGGGCAGCTCCATGCCAACGGTCTCACCGCGTTTCAGCAGTTTGCGGCGCTCGCAGCATAATTATGTCCGGGCGATGCCCGCACTCAAACGCCACCAAAATTTGCGACAGAACCTTTCTACATGCGTCAGCTCATATCCTTTCCAGTCAGCCGAGCATGCATTACTTTGGCGTTGTTGCAGGGACCCCAGCGGGTCTGCTAAACACCCAGCTTGCAAACGACTTGGATATTAATGATGCCGCACAAATTCAACGCTTCCCGCCGCCACAAGTTTGAAAAGAAGCGACAGAAGGTCACCAACTGGCGAGTGTACAATCAAGGCCTGCGTCAGCGCGGTGATGTGACAATTTGGTTGAGCCCTGAGGTTGCAGATAAGTGGCTTGCCGATAAACGTCAGACGCCAGGCGGCCAACCCACATACTCTGATATGGCCATATCAGTATGCCTGACGCTAGGTATGGCTTTCAAACAACCTTTGCGGCAGACGCAAGGATTGGTCGGTAGTTTGGCGCGGCTTATGGGACTGGATGTTCCCATTCCAGATTTCTCGACCCTCTCGCGGAGAGGTGCGGGGCTCAGCATACCAGAAAAATCCAAAGCCCAAAGGGCCGGCCCAATCGAATTAGTTGTTGATAGTACGGGTCTGAAGATATTTGGTGAAGGCGAATGGTTGCAGAATAAGCATAAAAAAAAGGCCAAACGTAAGTCGTGGCGCAAGCTGCACCTTGGACTGGATCTCACAACTGGAGATATCGTTTGCTCCGATTTGACAAAAGACGACGTGGGCGATCCAACTGCTTTGCCCGAACTTCTCGACCAGATTGACGCTCCTGTTAGCCGCTTTTTGGCGGATGGCGCCTATGATGGCGATCCTACCAGCGATCTGCTTGTGGACCGTTTTGGTGAAGCGATAGAGATTGTAATCCCGCCTCCGATCACGGCCGTTCTCAGCCTCGATGCTGCCCGTGATCCAACGCCCCGAGATAAACACATCGCGGAGATTCGCGACAAAGGGCGCCTAGCATGGCAAGTTAGCAGCGGCTACAATCACCGGAGCCGCGGCGAAGCACAAATAGGCCGCTGGAAGATGGTCATCGGCCCCAAACTGAAAGCTCGGAACTTTCCAAACCAAAAAACTGAAGTCAGGATTGGGACAAACATTCTAAACAAAATGAACGGGCTTGGCCGTGACAAGTACGAGGCTGTTGCACGACCTGAATTATGGGTAAGGGCAATCTCGGACTTCGCCACATCCATGCAACACGGCTATACCGTAGCATCCCACTGACTGAACGGGAATATTGCGATGTCCAAGGATTACAACCGGCATTGTTTCGACTTCGATGTTGGACATGCTTGCCCACTGCGCCTCGGCGGATTAGGGTTTGGGCGAAACGGATGTCTTCTACCTTGCTGGGCGAAAGTTTTTTGCATCAACGCTTCAATCTCGGACGTGGACAGCAAAAACCATGGCGGAGCGTATTCGTCGTACTTTGCGGATAAGTCTCGGATCGCGGCATCGCCACGCGTCTCGATGTCCGAGAGGGTCGACTCGACAATGGCGAGAACCTTGACATCATCTTCAACGGGTTCAGAAGCGGGTGACTATATTTCAAATGGGAAGTCGTCATAACCCCGCTCTTTCCTTATCAGACGGTGCAACGCTGTCACCGCGGTCATATGCTTCCCAGCCTTGGCCGTTGAAAACATCGTGCCCCAGTTGTTTCAGGACACTAGCATAGTCGACGCTCACGCGATTCTCAACGATTTTCTCATCATCTATCCGCCAAAAATCTATATAGGGAATAGTGATACGCTTACCTGTCGGCGCAATTCCCATTAATTCTCCGCGATGGGTGGCATGGCAATTGCCAAAACAAGCAGCCCAGTCCCCGTCCTGCATGAAGTGATCCGTGCGGAAGTCACGATCGCCGAACGCCGCGCGGAAGGGATCCATCCAGTTGCGCTCGAAATTCTGCAAGCCAAGTTTTTCTCCACATCCAAAGTTAGCAGACCACAGAAAGTCCTCATGAAAATATGGGGACAGGTCTCTGTCGTCATTTTGAAGCGCCAGCTCCATGGCCTTAACGATTTCTAAAGGGGATTTGGTCATTTAAGATCTCCATACATGTTTATTTAATCAGTTCAGTCGCGTATTGTGTGCTGACCATCGGTGAACCTAGTGCCAGTCCTTGCGTCAAAAAAAGTGGCAAATCGAATTAGGTGCGGCAAAATAGATCTGGTCGCCGATCTCAGCGCGGTAGGACTTTTTGGCTTTAACCGAAACCAACGTGCTGGCGATCCGGACTGTTACCAAGGTGGCGTCGCCAAGAAGTTCGTTCGAATAGATTGGTGCTGAAATCTCACCGTGTTCGGCAGAAAGCAGCGCATCTTCGGCCCGAAAACCTAATGTCACAGGGCCGTCCGTCAAGCCGACATCCTCTTCCCTGACTCTGTGCGCTACAAAGATGTTGGCCTCGACCCGTCCTTCAACCAGCTTCATCGCCGGGCTGCCGATGAAGCTGGCGATCCGACCTGCTCCATCTTGCCTTTGTTCATCACAACAACACGATCAGTCATAGTCATGGCTACGATCTTGTCATGGGTGACATAAATTTTTGTCACCTTAAGCTCATAACTAAGGTTCTTGGTCTGGGCACGTGTCGGCACCCGCAGCTTGGCATCGAGGTTAGATAAAGTTTTATCCATTAGAAATAGATTCGGTTCGAGCACGATCGTCCGAGCCAGCGATACACGCTGGCGCTGACCGCCAGATAGTTTGGCAGGTTTGCGGTGCAGAAAGTCGTCAAGTTCGACCATTGCGCTGGCCGGGCGAACTTTTGCATTGTGAGTGGCAGCATCAAGGCGGCGCACTTTCAGCGGAAAGCGAATATTTTTATATACGTTGAGATTGGGGTAAAGCGCGTAGCTTTGGAACACCATGGCGACATCACGATCTTTCTGGACGAGGTTATTCACCACCTTTCTGTCGATTACGACCTCTCCTTCCGTGACCTCCTTGAGACCAGCGATCATGCGCATCGTGGTTGTCATTCCACACACTGACGGCCCAACAGCACCAGAAAACCTCGATCCGGGATTGTCAGATTAAAATTTTCTACCCCGACGAATTTACCCCATCGCTTGCAGAAGTTTCTCAACTGGATCTCAGCCACGATATCGCCTCATAACTTCATGCATACGTTGTCACTCTCTTGGTGGAGAAATCTATGTTTGGCAAGGGGATTCTTATGAGATTAAGTGATTGAATGGGATATAAGCGGAGAATATCCATTTTTTAAGCCTAAATTAACAAAAAAACCTTTAAAACTGGTTTAGACTACAAATATTTATATTTTTATAGTGTACTTGCTTGAAGTTTCTTGCCACAGCACGGTAAAAAGGGTAAGAGCGCATACGTATGCACTAAACTACGATTAGATCTGACACTTACGATATCCCGTATTGGGATAGCAGGCCCGAAATGCCACACAGGTGGAGCACCAGACCCCGCCCCGTGCATCAACGTTCAACATAGGAGAGAAAAACCAATGAATATAATCAAGACTGTTATAATTGGTGCCACCGCTACATTATTGGCCACGGCCAGCTATGCTGGCTGCGGCATCGAAAAAGGCTCCGTACGTATCCTGTCCAACGACTTTCCCGCCTTGCAGGCTGTGGCTGACTGGGCAGAAAAGTGCGAAGGTGACGGGGTTGAGGTTACTAGGAACCAAACGACCAAGCACCGTGAGATAGCGGTCGCCTCGCTCACGGCTAACCCAGCGCAATATACCACTGTGCTTGTGGCCAACGAATCAATGGTACCACTTATCAACGAAAATCTGATTCGGTCACTGGACGACCTCGTGGCGAAGCACGGCCAAAACCTGAATAAGAGCCAGCTAATAACCATCGACGGTAAAATTATGGCGATCGCCTTCATGGCCAATGCCCAGCATCTTTTCGTCCGCAAAGATCTGCTTGAAAAAGTTAACCTTGATACCCCAAAAACCTATGAAGAAGTCCTTGCCGCAGCGAAGGCGATCCAAGAGGCAGGCTTGGTGAAGTATCCCTTCGCTATGCTGACAAAGCCAGACTGGAACCTAGGCCAGGAATTTGTGAACATGTATCTTGGCTCGGGCGGTCAGTTCTTCGAGCCGGGAACAGCCGAAGCCACAGTTAACAACGAGGCCGGCATTAAAGCGTTGAACATGCTGAATTCGCTAATGGCCTATTCCAGCCCCGATTTCCTGACCTACGACACAGGTAGCGTAGTGCCAATGTGGCAAGCCGGAAATCTGGCCATTGCTCAATTTTGGGGCAACAGCGCCGCCCAGGTCATCGACGACAAGGGGGCGTCTGAAGAAGTGGTATCAAACACGGTCTTCGCTTCAGCGCCGACCGTTGGCGGCGGCGCCATCCCCGCTTCGACCTTATGGTGGGATGGTTTCACCATTGCTAAGAATATCTCAGATGAAGACGCCGAAGCGACTTTCGTGGCGATGGTTAACGGTATTTCCGAAGGTATGGTTAAGGAAAATAACGAGAAGGCTGTTTGGCTGTCTGATGCCTATGTTCCAAACTCGGTAGCTGCTGGTGTCGCTGCAACCATTGCGGGCGGGGCCGAACCCTATCCGATGCTCCCGTATATGGGCTTACTACATCAGGCTTTCGATGCTGAACTGCCTGACTTTCTGCAGGGCAACGAGTCCGCAGAGAAGACGCTGGCCGACGTCGAATCCGCCTATACTTCCGCAGCCAAGCAGCAGGGTTTCCTGAAGTAAAGCAACAGCGCGCGGGGCTTAATAGAGGCCCGCGCGCTAGCTTGACGCAGACGCCATATGGCGTAATGCATGACGTAGAAAAAGAAGACACATGCCGCACCGCACATTCATATGGTTCATTCTACCCGCGCTTGTCGCGATGATTCTTTGCATTGCTCTGCCTATCGTGTCGGTGGCAATCCAGTCATTTTACATCGAACACGATCAGACTTTGATCGAGGTTGAAACCTGCAGCCCATTCAAATGTGAAATCACTCTGGTCGTTGATCAGGAAAGCACGGCAGAGCTGCGCGCTATGAACCCTCTCGGGCGGTTCAATGGCTTGGGAACCTATACAAACCGTTCACACTTGGCCCTTGATGAACTCAAGGCAGCTTGGGCTGAGTCTGACAACTTTGGTTCATTCTGGGTGAAGTTGATGAACTTGCCCTTTTATAAAGCGCTGCTCTTCACACTGACCTACACTTTCGTCGTCACACCCTTTGTTCTTGGACTTGGTCTTGCTGTCGCACTTGGCGTGAACACACTGCCCACGTTCCTGAAAGGTCCGACGATTTTCGTGTCACTTTTACCGATGATTGTTACGCCACTTATTGGGTCGCTGATCCTGTTCTGGATGATCGACGCTAACGGGATCATCGGCAAGACACTTCAAAATTTGTTCGATGATCCAAACCTGTCACTGAAAGCATCGAAATCACTGACCTGGATCACCTTGTTTGTCTATGGCATCTGGCACAACACACCGTTCAGTTTCATCGTTTTCTACGCCGGCCTTCAGACAATCCCGAAAGATACAATGGAGGCAGCGCAGATCGACGGCGCCTCACGCTGGCAGCGCATTCGCTATGTCATAATCCCTTACATGATGCCGCTGATAGTGTTCATCACGCTGATGCAGCTGATGGACGGGCTGCGGGTATTCGAACCCATCGTCGGTTTGTCGGCTTCGGCCAAGGCCACATCGCTATCGTGGATCATCTTTAATGATCTCAATGGAGACGCCAAACTATTCGGATCTGCCGCCGCGACTTCCGTGATGACGATCATCGGTGTGATCATCCTGTTGATCCCGGTGCTGATCCGCACCTGGCGCGACTTCAACCGTAAAGTAATGTGAGAAGACTATGGCATCTGCATCAGAACGACGCTCGATAAGTTTGATCATTTTCTCCACTGGATTTGTTGTTCTCTGGCTTATCATTGCGGGAGGGCCGTTCCTTTGGACGGTCTGGGGATCATTTAAGGTTGACGGAGACTTTTTCTCGAAAGCTGACTGGCGCAACGCACTAACCGGTGTGCGCACGATCGAGGAAACCGGTGCCGCCTTCACAGGGGGAGGCTATTACGGAGCCTGGATTGTGAACGACTTCTCACGCAATTTTATGAACACGGCGGTTGTGGTCTTCTTCACGGTCATAATCTCGCTGACCATTGGGACGTTGGGTGGATATGCGTTGGCCCGGTCTGGTCGCAAATATGCCTTCTGGCTGCTGATGGCGGCGCTGGTGTTTCGTGCAATGCCCCATATCACGTTGGTTTCGGGGTATATGCTGCCGTTTTTTGAGTGGAACCTTTGGGGGCGACACGCGACGACAATTGTAGTTTTGACAGCGATTAATCAGCCCTTCACGCTGTGGATGCTGCATTCGTTCTTCCTGAACATCCCGAAGGATCTGGACGAAAGCGCCATGGTCGACGGCTGCACACGCTTTCAAGCGTTTCGCCATGTTATCATTCCTGTCATGTGGCCAGGTGTAATCACGACAGGGTTGTTCAGCTTCTTGCTGGCCTACAACGATTTCGCCGTGACTTCGATGCTGCTGAGCCAAGAAAACCAGACGATGGTGCCGCGTATTGCCAGTTTCCTGGGGTCCGTTCGCGAACAGGGCAACATGATGTACGCAGTCGCTGCGGTTGTTAGCGCTATGGTGCCATTATTTTTCCTTGTGATGTTCTTCCAGCGCCAAATAGTCAGCGGCCTGACTTCTGGTGCTGTCAAAGGGTAACTGATTCCAGTCCATGTCCTGTCGACGGCGCACCATCGACTGGACAAAACTGAGCACAACGAATTTCCTCGATAGCCCGGTATCCGCAATCGCAGGGGTCGTCGTGGACTTGTTTAATATCACCGCGCAACCTGCGCTCATAAGCTAAAAGGAGATGACATGAGTTTTAACGACATCCAAAACCGCGCCTCACACCATCCAGCAAAGCCGTTGGCCCGCATTCACATGCCCACGGACCTCTCCATCGCGCTACAACCCTACACCAACGGCCGTAGCGTCCGTATCCCTGCTGAATTCGGTCCTAAGCAATCAATGGCAGGCTTTGATCCTGAATATAGCAACATTGTAGATTATATTGTACGCATCACCCACCGAATCTGGGAGACGGGTAAAGATGGAGTGGAATACATCGCCGATACCTATGCGCCAGATAGCTTGGTCTTTGACGATTACGGCTTGCAGCGCGGCAATGCTAAAATCATCGGCGACACCCACCACACGACAGATGCCTTCCCCGACATTATCCTAGACGCTGACGAAATGATCTGGGCTGGCGACGACAAAATCGGCTTTCACACCTCGCATCGGGTGCGCATCATCGGCACCAACACTGGTCCCAGCAGCTACGGCCCTGCAACCAACGCCAGGATCGACGTCCCCTGTGCGGCCAACTGCGTGGTCAAGGCCAATGACATCTATCTTGAACATGTGCTGTACAACACTTCGGCGATGATCCAGCAGCTTGGGCTTGATTTGTGGGATGAGGCTGCCCGCCTATCGAAAACCCCCCCTTCGGGCTGGCCCCGCACGCCAGAGGTCTGGGCAGCCCTGCGTACAGGAGTCGCGCCCGAACGCCCCATCTCCGAAACTGAACCGGTGACAAGTTTCGATCCTGATGCTTTTGCCCGTCGGGTTCACCTGTCGGTCTGGAACGACGACAAAGCCGTCATTGATACTGACTATGCCGAAGACGTGAAGTTCGAGGGCACGACCAACCGCCGCTTCAATGGGCGCACCGCCTATGGCGACTATGTTTCCAAAATCCGAGCCGCTTTCCCTGACCTCGAGCTTCAGGTTGATGAGGTCTACTGGATGGGCAACGAAATCGATGGTTGGCTGATCTCGACCCGGTGGAGCGCGGACGGCACCCATACCGGCGGCGACCTCTACCGCACCCCGACACAGCGCCCCTGCCAGATCTGGGGCATCACCGAATGGCAGGTCAAGGACGAAAAGATCGTGAATGAATTCCAGATCTTCAACGAACTGGATCTTATGATGCAAATCGAAAAGGTGCGTGTGTGACAGCCCAGGACTTTCAGGCCGAAAAAGCTATTGTTCGCGCCCATAACACCGCTATCGACGCGGCGGGCGTGGAAGATGTGGCCGGGGCAATGGCCGTACGTGTTGCACCGAGCTATCACTGGCGCGGGATGCATCCTTTCGACGCTCTGGAAGGGTCGGACGCGGTTGCTACCAAATTCTGGGGCCCACTGAAACGTGCTATGGGGCCGCTTCAGCGGCGGCCCGACATCTTCATGGCCGGCCAGAACTGGGTCGACGATTTCGCCACAACCTGGGTAGTCGAGATGGGCCACCTAATGGGTCTGTGGGAAACTCCGTGGCTTGGACTTGGCCCTAGCAACAGAATCGCGTTCTTGCGTTATGTTGAATTTCACCGGGTTGAAGACGGTCGAATTGCTGAAACCGCAACCTATCTTGATGTGCTGGGGCTTCTCAATCAGGCAGGCTATCAGCCGCTGCCACCACAAACCGGTGCTTCAATCCTGTCACCTGGGCCGCGGACCCACGACGGGTTACTGACTGACGTACACGATCCTGCTGAAGGACGCGCGACCCTGGATCTGATCAACGCGATGGTCAGCGATCTGGTCGGAGGTGGTGTTGAATCGCCCGGCGATCACATGGCAAAGTTCTGGACATCTGATATGTGCTGGTTCGGTCCCGCGGGGATTGGCGCCAGTGCGTTTTACAGGGGCTATCAGCGCGGTCACAGCCAACCGTTCGAAGAAGGTCTGGAGTATGTGCGCCACAACGGCCACCAGTGCCGTATCGGAGAAGGCAACTTCGGCGGGTTCTTCGGCTATCCTAGCCTGACTGTGAAAAACTCTGGCGGCTACATGGGCCTGCCCGCGTCGGACCGCGAAGCGGATATGCGCATAGTTGATTTGTATCGCCGCGAGGGTAACAAACTTACCGAAAACTGGATATTCATCGACATCCTGCACTTTCTCAAGATGCAGGGTTTGGATGTTTTGGCCCGGTTGCGAGAGTACCCTCGGCTATGACAGATCTTCAGGATGCAAAACGGCCGTGTTGCACAGATCAACTTGAACGCGGAACGCGCCCTACCCGAGACGGATTTCAGGCGGTGCGTTCGAAATCAGGACGACCAAGTTCGGTCATCCGGTTGAGCACCCGGACGCCAATATTGGCTTCTGTTTTCTGATTGTTGAAGGTGTGCGCCTTGAGCTTTGACCCGATAACTGTCTTCCAGCGGCCCATTAGGGTTTCGCCTCGGCTCCGCTGATTGTAGCCCGATGACTTCTGCCATGCTATGCGCCCCTTGCTTTCAATCTCGGCGATATGGCGGTCGCGTGAAGTTGGATGCTGCGCGGCGTTCGGATTGAATACTGCTTTCTTGGGAGGCGGAATTATGACCTCGATCATCGACCCAAGCCGAGCCGCAAGCAAATCAGATGTAGGTTTGCAGTCGTACGCACCGTCCGCCAGAAACAGGTCAACTGGGCCGTAGACTTGATCCAAAAAACCCGGCAGAGCAGTCGGATCTCCAATGTCATCCGTGGTTAGATCAGAGCAGACGATCTAACCGCTAACAAGATCGAGACCAAGGTGTAACTTGCTCCAAGTCTTGCGTTTCGCAGTGGCTTTATGCTTCTCCTCTAGCCAGCCGCCCTCACCAAATATTTTGATTCCGGTGCTGTCCACGACCAGTTGCACTGGTTTGTCACTCTTGGATTTCGGCTTTGGGCGCAACGTCAGCCCATTGCCCCGGCGCGACAACGTGGAGAAATCAGGCACTGCAATCTCCACTCCCAGCAGCGTCGCGATTGAGCGCATCAGGCCTTGAGGCTGCCGCAGCGGTTGCTTGACAGCCATGCCCAGTGTCAGGCAAGGCTCGATAGCCAGATCAGAGTAATATGGCTGACCACCAGGGGTTGTTCGACGTGGAGCCGTCCACAGCGCAAGCGCGTCCTCGCTGATCCAGACCGTCAGATCCCCACGCCGCCGAAGACCCTCGTTGTATTCAGACCAGTTGGTTACCCGCTGCTTTTGCTTCAGAATTTTGTCACGGCGATCAGCGTTGAACTTGTGCGGCATTTATAGCATTCTCAAGAGAATAAGCCGTGACCAATATCAGCCGAGTGGCGCTCCGTACAACAAGGCTATCGAGCAGGATTATCGGTTCATCAAGAAGCTGACACGGCAAATGAAGGGGTTCAAATCCTTCAGCTCAGCCTCGGCCACATTGGAAGGCATTGAAGTCGCGCACATGATACGAAAACGGCAATTCGGCCTCTCTGGTCAATCCGCATTTCAACAGTTCGCGGCACTCGCTGGATAGTTGTGACCAAAATTATCGGTCATTCCGTCGTGCGCTGAAAACTGCGACAGAACCATGTAGGAGACCATTGATTTTGGTTGCCGACCAAAGTCGGATTGATGATCTGGCGAATCAGAACTCGCCTGAATACGTAAGCAATTTAATCTCCAAAATAACCAATAATGCAAGCCTTTTCTACAATTTAATAAATTAATATTTTGTATATAAAAAGGAGTTGTAAGTACTGTAAAATGCTGCTCTGAATGAGTGCACACGTATGCAAGGAATTGTGCTATGGCGGAAGTTGAGCTCCGTAATATATCGAAAAAATGGGGTGAATTTGTCGGTGTTGCCGATTTTAATTTGACCATCGCAGACCGCGAGTTTCTGGTGCTGCTTGGTCCGTCTGGCTGTGGCAAGACGACGACCATGCGTATGATCGCAGGGCTTGAGGAGGCATCGGGGGGTGACATTCTGATCGATGGCAAGCGCGTCAACGACCTTGACCCAAAGGACCGTGATGTGGCGATGGTTTTCCAAAGCTATGCACTTTACCCGAACATGAATGTTTATGAAAATATTCGCTTCCCACTCAAGGTGCGCCGCATTCCCAAAGAGGAACATGACGCCCGTGTGCGCCGCGCCAGCGCGATGGTTGAACTAGATGAATTCCTAAACCGCCGCCCCGCCGAACTTTCGGGCGGGCAGCGCCAGCGTGTCGCTTTGGCCCGCGCGATTGTGCGCGAGCCCAATGTGTTTTTGATGGACGAACCACTGTCCAATCTGGATGCAAAGCTGCGTGTTTCGACTCGTGCACAGATCAAAAATCTGAGCCACGAATTGAAGGTCACAACCATCTATGTGACCCATGATCAAATCGAGGCGATGACCCTGGCCGACCGAGTTGTCGTGATGAACAAAGGCGTGGTCCAGCAGGTCGGCACGCCCACCGAAATCTATGACCGTCCCACCAATGCCTTTGTCGCGAGCTTCATCGGCAGCCCTGCGATGAACCTCATTGAAGGAACGTTGCAAGGCGGTACGTTCACTGCACCCAATGTCGAAATCAGCGGACTTACTGGACCTGACGGCCCTGCAACCCTTGGCTTTCGGGCCGAAGATGCACGGGCTGAGACGGCGGGGCAAGTGCAGGCGCCCATCTATTCGTTGGAGCTATTGGGCGATGCCACGATGGTCACGGTCAAATCTGGTGGAGCATTGGTATCGGTCAAGGCACACAAGGATTTTCGCGCCGAGATCGGCGCCGATTTTGCCGCATCCGTGCCCAGCGATATGTGCCATCTTTTCCACAGCACAACTGGCGAGCGTCTTAATCTCCGAGGTGGACTGACATGACAATCACCCATCTGAAATTAGGAAAACCCGAAGCCGAGCGTGCAGAGGACGACGCGAATGTCCGTAAGGTCGTTGAAACGACGCTGCGCGACATTGAAACGCGCGGCGATGCGGCGATCCGTGAACTATCGGCTAAGTTTGACAACTACGAGCCCGCCAATTTCCGTCTGACCCCCTCCGAGATTGAAGCTGCTATGCAAAAGGTCAGCGCAAGGGACATGGAGGACATCAGGTTCGCCCAGACCCAGATCAGAACCTTCGCAGAGGCCCAACGCGCCAGTATGACGGACATCGAAGTCGAAACCCTGCCCGGTGTGATTTTGGGGCATAAAAACATCCCTGTGCAATCGGTTGGATGCTATGTTCCGGGAGGAAAATTTCCCATGGTGGCCTCTGCGCATATGTCCGTATTGACCGCGACGGTGGCGGGCGTGCCGCGCATCGTTGCTTCTGCCCCGCCGATGAATGGCGCACCCCATCCTGCGATTGTCGCGGCCATGCAATTGGGTGGCGCCCACGAGATTTACGTGCTTGGCGGCATGCAAGCCGTGGGTGCGATGGCCATTGGGACCGAGACGATTGATCCCGTGCATATGCTTGTGGGTCCGGGAAATGCGTTCGTGGCCGAGGCCAAGCGCCAGCTTTATGGCCGTGTGGGGATTGACCTTTTTGCTGGACCAACAGAAACGATGGTGATCGCGGATGATACCGTCGATGCGGAACTTTGCGCGACTGATCTGCTTGGGCAAGCCGAGCATGGGTACAATTCTCCCGCCTGTCTGATCACGACCAGCCGCAAACTGGCCCAAGACACACTGGCTGAGATTGACCGCCTGCTGCAAATCCTGCCAACCCGCGAGACAGCTTCTGTCAGCTGGCAGGACTATGGTGAGGTGATACTCTGCGATACACACGATGAAATGCTGCAAGTCGCCAATGATATGGCTTACGAACACGTGCAAATCATGACCGACCGCGACGATTGGTTCTTGGACAACATGCACAGCTATGGTGCCTTGTTCCTCGGGCCTCGCACCAATGTCGCGAATGGCGACAAGGTAATTGGTACGAACCACACGTTGCCCACCAAAAAAGCGGGGCGGTATACCGGTGGCTTGTGGGTGGGCAAGTTCCTGAAAACTCACAGTTACCAGCGCATCACTAGCGACGAGGCAGCGACGACTATCGGCGAATACGGTTCGCGTCTTTGTATGCTTGAAGGGTTTGTTGGCCACGCTGAGCAATGTAATGTCCGCGTGCGACGTTATGGCGGAAAAAACATAGCCTATGGGGCATCTGCAGAATGACCATTCACGCCGCATTGATGCCACTGCAAAAGGCGCTGGCAACCGCAACAGCAGGCAGCGTGCGTGCCGCGTTGAACGTCATAGCACCAGATGCTGTCATCCACATGTGTGCGCCGATTGGAGATACCGCGGGTGTAGATGTGTTTGACCGGATCTATGCCCCTCTATTGGATGCGATCCCCGACCTAGAACGGCGCGATATGATCACGCTGACCAACACCACGCCCGAGGGTGAGGTTTGGGTCGGCTGTATGGGCAACTATATGGGCACGATGCTGCGCCAATGGTTGGATATTCCGCCCACAGGCCATCTGGTGCATATGCGCTATCACGAATTTTTCCAGATCGAGGACGGGCGCGTCACCCAAGCACAGATCATATGGGATATTCCAGAACTGATGATGCAGGCGAACGCATGGCCGCTTGCCCCCCAGCTTGGCAAGTTCCTCGCGACCCCTGCGCCCATGACCCAAGACGGTTTGGTCGCGGATGGGGATGGCACTGCGACAATGGCCCATGTGATTGCAATGCTGACTGACCTTTGCAAATACCCTGCAAATCCCAATCCTGTAGTGATGAATTTGGAAAAATTTTGGCACCCGCGCAGCAACTGGTACGGGCCTGCGGGCATCGGCACCGGGCGCGGGATCGCAGGGTTCCGCAATTGGCACCAGATCCCGTTCCTTAAGGCGATGCCTGACCGCAAACTGGACGCCATGGGTGATCTGATGTCGCATTGGTTTGCCCAAGGCGACTATGTTTGTGAAACCGGCTGGCCCAATATGCGTTTGACTGTCAGCGAAGGAGATTGGATGGGGCTGGCCCCCGCAGGACGCGAAATCCTGATGCGATCGCTTGATTTCTGGCGCACAGAGGACGGGCTGATCCGCGAAAACTGGGTGTTGATTGATTTGATTGATATCTATGCACAACTGGGTGTGGATGTGCTTGGCCGTATGCGAGAATTCAACAAGGCTCGCAATCTGGGACCGATCACATTACCTGAAAGCCAGTTCCAATGACTTTACCGCAAACTCCGTCGTTTCGCCTCGATGACAAACGCGCCTTGGTCACAGGGGCGAGTTCAGGTATCGGATTGGCCGGCGCCGTTGCCTTGGGGCAAGCAGGCGCGGATGTGGTGTTGGTGGCCCGCGGCCTAGAAGCGTTACAAGCCGTGACCACCGAAATGACAGCAGCTGGTTTATCTGCGCAGGCCTTACAGCTTGATATCACCGATATTGACGCTACCAAGGCAGCGCTCGACGACCAAGGCCCGTTTGATATTTTGGTAAACTCTGCAGGTTTGGCCCGTCACAGTCCCGCCATGCAAACCACGCCTGAAGATTATGACACCGTGATGGACGTAAATGTGCGAGCTGCCTATTTCTTGACGCGCAATGTTGCAGCAGGGCTAATTGCGGCGGGTAAATCCGGCAGCTTGATTAATATCTCGTCCCAAATGGGCCATGTCGGTGGCGTAGATCGCGCAGTGTATTGCGCCACAAAACATGCGATCGAAGGCATGACAAAATCGATGGCAATTGAATGGGGCGCGCACGGCATTCGTGTGAACACACTTTGTCCAACCTTCATCCGTACCCCTTTGGCCGCACAAACCCTCGCCATTCCAGAACGCCGCGCATGGATCGAAAAGATGATCAAACTGGGCCGCGTTGGCGAGGTTGAGGATTTGATGGGACCAGTTGTATTTCTGGCATCCGACGCATCGGCGTTGATGACGGGAAGCAGCCTGTTGATCGATGGAGGTTGGACGGCAGACTGATGCACAAAAACAAGGTTACATCATTGCACGTGGCGCAGCGCGCGGGCGTCAGTCAATCTGCGGTCAGCCGTGTGTTTTCGGGGGCCTCTGCCTCTGCGTTGACTGTCAGCAAGGTGCGCAAAGCGGCGGAGCATTTAGGCTATCGCCCTAACCCCCTCGCACGGGCAATGATTACGGGCAAAAGTAAGATTATCGGTCTTGTTGTCGCCTATCTCGACAATCAGTTCTACCCACTCGCGCTGGAACGTTTGTCCAATGCGTTGAAAACCCAAGGCTATCACGTGCTGATCTTTATGGCCCCGAACGACGAAGAGGCGGTTGAGCAGGTCGTGCATGATTTAATGGACTATCAGGTCGCAGGGATCATCACGGCCAGCGTCGGAATGACCAACGATCTGACCCGCCGCTGTGCGGATGCTGGCATCCCCATCGTGATGTTCAATCGTGGGCAAGATGGAGGCGGCATATCCTCTATTACCTCGGCTAATGTGGCGGGTGGTGCGCAGATAGCGACGTTTCTTGTTGCTGGTGGCCACAAACGGATCGCCCACATCGCAGGCTGGAACGGGTCGTCCACAGGACGCGACCGTAGACGTGGATTCATAGAAGGGCTGGTGGCTTATGACATGTCCCCAACCGCCATTATCGACGGCCATTTTGACCAAGCCATCGCCGCCCAAGCCACCCGCGATTTGATGGCCCGCGCTGATGCGCCGGACGCGATATTTGTGGGCAACGATCATATGGCCTTTGCCGTGATGGACACGCTGCGCACGGAACTGGGCTTGTCGATCCCCAAAGACGTGTCGGTTGTCGGCTATGATGATGTGCCACTGGCCGCATGGGCCGCCTATGATTTGACAACCCTTCGGCAACCCTTGAATCGTATGATCGAGGCGACAGTAGACACGTTGTTAGGGCAAATCGGAGATGCCTCGCGCCCCTCGCAGAAAATCGAAATTGAAGGGCCCTTGATCCTGCGCGGATCGGCCCACATTCCAAAAGGATGGACGCAGTGAAAGGTTTTTCGAACCGGTTTGAAGATTTTCCCGACTATATTTTGGGGATCACAAAAGAGATCTGGGAAGAGCGTGGGATCGCGACCCTGCATCATTATTACACCCCCGATCTTGTTGTCCGTTCGCCGTCGTCTGTCGTGGTCGGCAACGAAAATGTCATTGGGGCCACGATGGCAACGCTGGCAGAATTCCCCGACCGCACGCTCTTGGGCGAGGATGTGATCTGGTCTGGGACGCCCGAGGAGGGGATGCTGTCTTCGCACCGCATTTATTCGACAGCCACACATCTGGGCGACGGGGTGTATGGCAAGGCGACAGGGAAAAAGCTGGGCTACCGCATCATCGCTGATTGTCACGCAATCAATGATCAAATCAACGACGAATGGTTGATCCGTGACCAAGGGGCGATTGTGCGCCAGATGGGTTGGGATCCTATGGATTACGCCCGGGATCTGATCGCAAACGAGGGTGGACCTGATGCGGCGGTCAAGCCGTTCACCCCTGCTATCGATATCGCGGGCCCCTACAACGGACGCGGCAATGACAATGAATGGGGCGCGCGTTATGCCGATCTGCTGACCCAGATCATGGGGGCAGATATGGCCGCGATCTCCGCTAACTATGATCGTGCGTGCCAGTTGGAATTGCCGGGTGGTGTCACGGGCCACGGCTGGGATGATGCAGAACGGTTCTGGATGGGGTTGCGAGCGGCGTTTCCCGATGCCGGATTCACGCTGCATCATGTGATTGGCCGCGATGATCCGACACTGCCACCGCGTGCCGCTGTGCGCTGGAGCCTGCAAGGTAAACATTCCGGCTGGGGCGGTTTCGGCAAACCTACCGGTGCCGAGGTCCATATCATGGGGGTTTCACACGCGGAATTTGGCGCGATCTCCGGAACGCAGGCAAAACTACGCCGTGAATTCGTGATCTTTGATGAAACCGCGATCTGGAAACAGATCCTCTTGCACACTGGTGCACTATGACCCTAAACGAAATGAACGACCGCATCGTCCGCTATGGCGAGCTGATACCTTGCAAAACTGCCTTTATCGATGCGCATACGCCGGGGTCTGATCGAAAAGAAAACTTTACTATTATTGGTGGTGGCGTGTCGGAAAGCACCGATCAGCATGTGCATATCAGCATTCCGCATGGGTTCAACATCGGGGCTGCGGGCCAGCCGCCTAAATGCCGCAATTCCTTGCATTCGCACCGCACCGCGGAAGTGTTCTTTGTTCTTTCGGGCCGCTGGCGGTTTTTCTGGGGACGTTATGGCACCGCAGGCGAGGTTGTGTTGGAAGAAGGCGACATCATCAATATCCCCACAGGCATCTTTCGCGGGTTTGAAAATATCGGCACCGACTACGGCATGATCATGGCCGTGCTGGGCGGCGATGATGCAGGTGGTGGTGTCATCTGGGCACCTGAAGTGATCCAGGATGCGGCCGACCATGGTCTTGTTCTGGGCGCAAACGGCAAGCTTTATGATATCAAAAAGGGACAAGCCTTGCCCGATGGCATAACGCCCATGCCTGTGTTGACGGAGGCAGAACTGAAAGCCTATCCCGAACCCACAACCGGTGATGTCGTACCGCGTCATGTGGCGCGATACTGGGATATGGTCGCCTTGGGTGACCGTAAACCTGCGCTGGTGATTGGTGAAAAGGCGATGCTGCCCGACAAACCCGGGTTTGAGGTGCATCTGGTCACACGCGGATCTGCCACGGCGGACATGCACAAACACGACATCCCCAGCGTTCTGATGCCCATGCATGGCCATTGGACCGTGACGTGGGAAACCGAAGGCACGGCCCATAACGTCGTCTTGAACCCCGGTGACACGATGTCAGTTCCGGAAGGCGTGATGCATAGCGTCCTGCCATCAATGACGGGCGAGGCCTCGTTGTTCCATATCGTCGCCACTTCCGACGGAGCCGGCACCACTTGGAAAGGATAGACCATGACAATTCTTACAACCCACGTTGGATCATTGCCCCGCGTCCAAGAGGTGGTTGATTTCATCTTTGCCCGCGAGAACGAAACGCCTTATGACGCAGATGCATTCGACGCTGCCATGACCAAGGCCGTGTCCGACACAGTCGCCAAACAGATCGCGGCGGGCGTCGGGATCGTGTCAGACGGTGAAACCTCCAAGATCAGCTATGCAACATATGTCAAAGACCGCTACACAGGGTTTGGCGGCGACAGCCCGCGCAATGCGCCCGCGGACCTGAAGCAATTTCCAGGTTTCCTGAAACGGCTGGCCGATGAGGGCGGCACACCGCAATATGCGCGTCCCATGTGTGTCGGAGAGGTGACATCAAAAGGCCAAGGCGAGTTGGAAAAAGACATCGCAAACCTTAAGGCGGCGATGGCCGAACACGGCGCGGAGCGCGGATTCATGAACGCGGCTTCCCCTGGTGTGATCAGTCTGTTTTTGCAAAACGATTTCTACAAAACTCGGGAGGCTTATCTGGCTGCTTTGGCCGATGCGATGAAGACGGAATATGAAACTATCGTAGCCTCGGGTCTGGACTTGCAGCTTGATTGCCCCGATCTGGCCCTGTCGCGGCACATGCTGTTTAATGATCTGAGCGATGCGGAATTTGTGAAAATTGCAAATATGCATGTCGAGGCGCTCAATCATGCGCTGGCTGACATTCCGCAAGACAAGGTGCGCATCCACATTTGCTGGGGGAATTACGAAGGCCCGCACGTCTGTGACGTGCCCATGGCCACGATGTTCGACACGCTTATGTCCGCCAAAGCGCGCTATCTTTTGTTCGAGACATCTAATCCGCGTCATGGCCATGAATGGACTGTTTTCCGCGATCGCAAAAACGACATCCCCGAGGATAAGATTCTGGTGCCGGGTGTTGTGGATACGACTACAAATTTTGTCGAACATCCCGAACTGGTGGCCCAGCGGATCGACCGCTTTACGCCGCTGGTTGGCCATGACCGCGTGATTGCAGGCAGCGATTGTGGCTTTGGCACCTTTGCAGGATTCGGCGCAGTCGACCCCGACATCGCCTTTGCCAAGCTCAAGGCATTGTCGGACGGCGCAGCACTGGCGTCATGACGCTGCCTCTGGTTTTATTGCCGGGTATGATGTGCGACGCACGGTTGTTTGGACCCCAAATAGCGGCTTTGTCTCAGCGTGGTCAGGTTACCGTCAGCGAGATTTCGGGCCATGATTCGATCGTGGGACTAGCAGCAGATGTACTGGCAGATGCTCCACCGGAGTTTGCGCTGGCGGGACTGTCGATGGGCGGTATCATCGCGATGGAGATCATGCGCCAATCTCCGAGCCGCGTGGTAAAGCTAGCCTTGATGGACACCAATCCGCTGGCTGAGTTGGATGCTGTTAAAGCCCGCCGTGCCCCGCAAATCGCCAAGGCACAGACAGGACAACTTGCCCATGTAATACGTGACGAAATGAAGCCAAATTACTTGACTGATGGTCCCCATCGCGCCGCGATCCTAGATTTATGTATGGATATGGCACTGGCTCTTGGGGCAGATGCATTTATACGCCAGTCCGTGGCATTGCGTGACCGCCCTGATCAATCGGACACATTGCGCAGCGTGACAGTGCGCACGCTGATCCTATGCGGCCGGCATGATGCATTATGCCCTGTGGCGCGGCATGAATTGATGCAGGAGCTAATCTCGGATGCTTCGTTAGAGATTATCGAAGATGCGGGGCACCTGCCGACTCTCGAGCAGCCCAGAAAGACAACAGCGGCACTGATCCGTTGGATGGAGGAATGATGGATATGATTGTGGACGATACATTGCTGGCGCTGCTACGCTCCGTCGATACACCGACCGTATGCAACGCGATTGAGGTGGCCCAAGGCAAGCGCGGGTTTGACGCCTTTACCCGTGGCACGATGTTGTGTTCTGATCCAAATGGCGGCGCGATGGTGGGCTACGCCGTGACTGCCAAAATTGCGGCTGTCGCACCACCGACAGAGGCACCAGATGTGATCTGTGCGCGGCGTATGGCATATTACAAGGCTATGTCGGAAGGGCCCAAACCATCAGTCGCCGTGGTCGAAGATATCGACTATCCCCACGCAATCGGCGCCTATTGGGGCGAGGTGAATACCACCATCCACAAAGGGTTCGGCATGTCAGGCGCGCTGACCAATGGTGTGATGCGCGATTTGGGCGATATGGCAGAGGGTTTTCCCGTGGTGGCAGGGTCAATTGGTCCCAGCCACGGGTTTGTGCATGTCAAAGAGATCGGCTCGCCAGTGACGATCTTTGGCATGACTGTGGGGCAAGGTGATCTGATCCATGCCGACCGTCACGGTGCAGTTGTAATCCCGCCCGATGTTTTGGGCAACTTGGCCACTTCAATCCAAAAGATGCAAGAGACCGAGAACCTAATCCTTGAGCCAGCGCGACAGCTCGGTTTCGATTTCGCGACATTCGAGCGTGCATGGAGCGCGTTTGAAAAATCACGGACCTGATCTGATCTAAAGATAGCGAGCAATGGAATTCGCGGATGTTTTAAATTCCATCACTTGCAGTTTTGCGTGAAGCTACGCGTATGGCTGGGCAAAAGCGGAACGTGTCAACGACTTTGAGACAGTGGCTTTTGGACTTTAGGCTTGGGTTTCTTCGGTTGGTTTTGGTGGGTTGATCCAGACGGCGGTCGGGATTTGAGGCGGTTTTGGTGGTTTGTGTACGAAGCGTTCGGGCGTGGCGAGGAATGCCGCGTCGAGTGTGGTTCTGTCGCAAAGTTTTTGGGCTTTCCCGTCTGTTCGTAATGGGGCAATGCTTTTTGGGCAAACATAACGGGTCGGGGATGTAGGGCAATGATCGATTTCAAGGGTACGCACTTCCCGAAGGACGTGATCCTTTTCGCGATCTTTTTCTATCTCCGCTACCAGGTCTCCTACCGTGATCTTGAAGAGATCATGGAGGAACGCGGCGTTGATGTTGATCATGGGACACTGAACCGTTGGGTGGTTAAGTTTGCGCCGCTGCTGGCGACACAAGCGCAGTCGCGTAAGAAGCCGACTGCAGAATCTTGGCGTATGGATGAAACCTACATCAAGGTTAAAGGCAAATGGACCTACTATTACCGCGCTGTCGACAACACGGGGAAAACCCTTGATTTCATGCTGTCTGAGCGTCGCAACAAGGCAGCAGCCCGTCGATTCTTCAAGCGCGCGATTGGCACGAACGGCGTGCCTGACCGTGTTGTCATCGACAAGAGCGGCGCCAATCTGGCGGGTCTGGAAAGCGTCAATGTAATTCTGAAGTTCATGGGCTCCGGCAACACGATCAAGATCCTGCAGGTCAAATACCTCAACAACATCATCGAACAGGATCATCGCTTCGTAAAGAGGATCACGGGGCCGATGCTAGGCTTCAAGGCCTTCCATTCTGCCGAGGCGACCTTGGCTGGAATCGAGACTGCGCACATGATCCGAAAGGGGCAGCTCCATGCCAACAGTCTCACCGCGTTTCAGCAGTTTGCGGCGCTCGCAGCATAATTATGTCCGGGCGATGCCCGCACTCAAACGCCACCAAAATTTGCGACAGAACCCCTCCAGCGTCAACTGGACCGGCGGGTAGTGAATGTAGGTGGATCGGAATTCGTGAAGCCAACAAAGCGCCCGTAGAGTGGGGTCGCGCTCGTCCCAAATCCAATGGGCATCGGCTCTCGTCTGGCGATAGGCAGCTATGCTAATTACTCTCCCTGCCCGCCTCAAACAACTTTTCTCTGACAGTGCCCGCGCATCAGTCCTCGTCGTCAGGTCGAGGCATTTCCCACGTCTGAGAAACAGTGACATAGTCGCGGTAGCCTGCGCGCGCGATGGACCTTGCCTTCACGATATCGAACCGCCCAGAAACCAATGCGCTCTGTGACAGATGAACGCCGACAACCTCCCCAATGACTAGATAGCGGTCAATCAGGCTGCCTGAGCGGTCGGTAAGCTGCACTGTCGTTGTGGTTACACATTCAAAAGCGGCAGGGCTTGCAGCGACAAAGGGTGTGGTTATTACCAGCGAGATTCCCTTGGTCAATCCGGCAAGCGCAAATTCATCCACGCCCTCGGGACACTCCGCAGCACTGATGTTCATCTCTGTGGCCAAGTCCAGTGTCGCGAGCGAAAAGGTAAACTCGCCACGGTCACGCGCGTTACAGGCGGTGTGTTTTAGTCCCTCACTTGAAAAGGCGATCATATTGGGCTGTGACGAAATCGGCATAAAAAAAGAATAGGGTGCCAGATTGGCAATCCCTAGGGCATCGCACGTCCCGATCCAACCGATGGGTCGGGGAGCGCAGATAGCCTTAAAGGGATCATGGGCCAACGGTGCCCCGTCTTGAGGACGATAGAATATACGCGGCCCTTGATCAGGAGCAGTTTCAGGCAAGTTGCAACGCCGCGCCGTCTAGAACCTTGTCGGCCATGACCTGACAGCGTTTGATCAGCCGGTGCTCATCGGGGCCATAGTCGGCCACAGCATTGTGCAGCGTGCCGATATTGTCCCACATGATCACATCGAACTTTTTCCACATATGCTTAATGCGGTATTTTTCCTGCAACTGATGTTTGAACAGGAAGGCGAGAATTTCATCGCTCTCTTGCGTATCCATTCCGTCAATCTGCATGGTGTAGCCGGGATTTGCGTAAAGCACAGTGCGTCCGGTGATAGGATGCGTGAGAAAGACCGGCTGTAAAACTGGGGGCTTTTTGGCGCGCTGTTCGGGCGTCAACGCTGGGCGTGACGAGCCTTTTTCGCTGCGCATCTTTTCCCAAAACTTGTTGAAGTCATGGGTCGCAGTGCGTCCAGCCAACTTGGTCTTCAACTCTTCCGGCAGGTCGTCATAGGCCTGATGCATATTGGCAAATTCAGTACACCCCAACGGCTCACCATCGCGCGTCGGAATCTCAAGCCCGTAGAGGACATTGGCAAAAGCGATGTCTTTTGAATAAGACATGTCGGTGTGCCAGTCCTGCCCGGCGTCGGACAGGCCAATCGGTTTCCCGTCCTTTTTGATGTTTGAAAGGATCATCACCTCGGGATGATCCTCATCCATGAACGAGTTCGCCACGTTGATTTCCAGCGTACCGAACCGCTGGGCAAAGGCCTTGAGTTCTCCGGCGCTGATATGCTGGTCAGGGATGCAGATCATCCCGTTTTCGCCAAGCGCCTGAACGACCACACGGTGGTCCTCGGCCGAGACCGGCTTGGACAAATCGAGGCCCTCGATACGGGCGCCCAAGATGTCGCCAGATGGGATTACATTAAGCATGGTTTATTTCCTTATTCGGGTTGCGGCGTCAGCACGAATTGTGCACCGGCCTCAGTTGAAATTCGTTTCAGTTGATCGACAAGTGCATCTGCCAGCGGTATGCCAGCTTTACGGCGCTGGTCGGCGACCTTACGTTCGACATCTCCGGGCAAAAGGATCGGGCGGTCGGGATCAACCGCAGGTGTGGCGCGCAGGCTGTCATCGACATCGCACATGTCGGCCTCAAACGCGGCAAGGTCGCGAAACTTGGCCGGATCCATTGCCAGAAAGAAGTGTCCGATATTATCTGACGCGTCCGCGGCACGGTTCTTGGACCCCGCAAAGTCGCCGCCCGCAAGGGTGCCCCCAAGAAAATGGCCCATCAGCGCCAAGCCGTACCCCTTATAGGCCCCCATGCCTGGCGTCGCACCCAGCGGGGTTAACCCGCCTGGACGGCTGCCATATACAATGTCAGAGGCGATATCGGGGTCTGTCACAGACTTGCCTTCATGGTCCACGACCCAGCCCTCCGGAACTGGCGTGTTGGATAATTGATAAAGCCTAATTTTGTTACCGGCGGCCGTGCTGGTCGCCATGTCAAAGACCACAGGTGCGCCATTCTGGCGTGGAACCGCATAGGCTAGTGGGTTGGTGCCCAGCACAGCATCGGCCGCACCGGGGGGGACCATGCACACCACTTTTGTCGAGGTGGCGACCAGCATCATCATGCCTTTTTCGGCACCCAAGCGGGCATAATAGCCCGCTGCGCCAAAATGGCGAGAGTTCCTTACCGTCACTGCAGCCAGTCCGGTTTCGCGGGCCTTATTGCAGGCAAGTTCGACCGCTCTGACGGACACTGGAAAGCCCAAACCGCCTTGCGCGTCTATGCTGGCGTAGGACGGCCCATCACGGAGCAGTTTGTCTGTCGCATCCAGCGCAAAGCCCCCGCCGACACGCCATTTATCGTACAGAGCCAGTAGCGAAATGCCATGCGTGTCGATGCCGCGCAGATCACAATCCAACATACCCTCAGCAGTCAGCGCCACGTTGTCAGCGCTCATTCCCCAGTTCACCAGGATCTCTGTCGCCTGCGCCTTGATGCTGTCGGGGGTATAGCTTGTCTTACTCATGGCTCAGGCTCCTATTGTTGCTGTGACGCGGTTGATCAGAGGTGGCAGGCCACTCACCTCGATGCGCACGCTGTCGCCAGGTTGAAGGTAAAGAGGTGGTTTACGGCTATGACCTATCCCTGCGGGCGTGCCAGTGGCGATAATATCGCCTGGCATCAGCGTGACATAGCGGCTGATAAAGCTGACCAGATAGGGGATCGGAAACAGCAGATCATCGGTCCGTCCTTCCTGCATCAGTGTGTCATTGACCCAGCTTTTGACGGTAAATCCGTCAGGGTCGACCTCGGGGCCGGCAACCAGCATCACGGGACCGATCGGGCAAAAGCTGTCCATGCTCTTCGCAAAGGTCGTCTGGCCGGGAGTTCTGTCGAACTGAAACTCGCGCGCGGTTACGTCGTTCAGCGGCAGATAGCCTGCTATATGGTCGCGCGCATCCTCAACCGAAACGTCCTTGGCCGGCCGTCCAATCACGACGCCGACCTCGCCCTCCCAGTCCAGCTTTTCCACTCCTGTGGGGCGGATGATTGGTGCACCGTGGGCTATAACGCTGCGCGGCAGTTTGGTGAACAACCGTGGTTCCTCCTGCACTTCAGGTCCGATTTCGGCGGCGTGGGCACCATAGTTGCGCCCAACCCCAATGATGGCGCCCGGGCGAACGGGTGGCAGGAAGCGCAAGGAGCTGGGGTCAAGCGCCTGCGCCCCTACCCTATGCGTTGCGGCGGCCAGATCATCACAGTTGAGCCGTCCTTGAATAATTAGGGCATCAATGCCGCCGACATGAACGTCGCCCAGATCGTAATAAAGCCCTTCTAGGCAATATCCGCTGCGATGCGTGGTGCCATCAGTATAGGAGAAAATTTTCACGGGGATCAGGCTCCGGATGTTTAGTTAACAAGGAAAAGAGTAATTTGCGGGAAAAGAACGAGCAGCCCCAACAACACCAATTCGACGATGACAAAGGGTGTAACCCCCTTGAAGCCTACTTTGGTAGAAGTGCCGGTTGCTGAGGATGCGATAAATATATTGAGCCCTACCGGCGGGGTCACCAGACCGATCTCAGCGGTTTTAACCACCAGAATACCAAACCAGATTGGATCAAAACCAAGGCCAGTCACGATGGAGTAGGTCACTGGGACGGTCAGAACCAAAATCGCGAACTGGTCCATCAACATGCCCATCAATAGGTACATCAGCAAGATCAGCGACAGTACCAGATAGGGCGAGACGTCTGCCGCAGCGATCCACTCCAGCAGCTTCACCGTCGTTTGGGTATAGGTCATGAAATAGCCGAACATCAGAGCGCCAAAGATGATGGTGACAATCATCGTCGAGGTGCGCAGCGTATTCCCCACGGCGGCAACAGCGCTGCGCGGATCAAGGCGGCGCAAGGACAGCGCAAGAACGAACGCCCCTACAGCCCCAATCGCACCAACTTCTGTCGGGGTGGCGAGGCCAGAATAAAGACTGCCCAGCACCACAAAGACAAGCAAACCAACGGGCCAGACCCTACCCTTTTGCTTCACTTCATTACCGTTCGTATCGGCCAGTGCCGCATCTTGCATCGGGGCAAAGTCGGGGTTGCGCTTGATGGTGATAAAGATGGCAAAGATATAACCCAGTGCTGTCACAATGCCGGGGCCGATGCCGGCGATGAACAGTTTTCCAATGCTTTCTTCGGTCAGGATTCCATAAACCACTAGCGCGATCGAAGGTGGAATCATTATTGCCAAGGTTCCAGAGATCGCGATGGTGCCGACAGCGAGGCCCGGATTGTACCCAAGCCGGGCCATTGTCGGATACGCGGCGCGCGCAATGGTCGCCACCGAAGCAGTGGAGCTTCCCGAGGTTGCCGCAAGAACCGCCCCTGCCAACACGCAGGCCATAGCCAGCCCACCTCTTATCCGGCGCATCACCCTATTGCAGGCTATCATCATATCGTCTGCAATACCGCCCGCGCTCAAGAATTCCGACATCATGACAAAGGCAGGTATCGTCAGGATTACATAATTCGCGAATGTGTGATGTACGACCTCTGTCATCAGCCCCAGCACGGTCGCTTCCGGTGCAATCATCAGCAGGCTCAAACAGCCGGCGACGCCCAAGGCAAAGCCAACGGGCAGCCCAAGCACAAGAAACAGGATCAAAATGGAAATCCCAGCAAGAATAATCATGGTAAGCGCCTTTTCAGTGGGCCGAGTCTGCGTTCGGATCAATTGGTAAGGCTGCATCAACAAGTAGGCGCAGCGCCAAGGTGAAAAGCCCTATCGGCAACCAAACCCAAGACCACCCAACCGGCCAGTCGATCACCCCCATGACCAGATCGTTGTTTCCGAAGGCGGAAGTTGTTTTTTCAAGCGCTTTCCAACCCAGCACCACGAGGTAAAGGGCGGCAACAATGTTGCCACCCCGGACCAATATGTCCCGGTTTCTGTCGCCCAAAGTAGCTAGCAGCAGTGAAATACGTATCCTGCCCCCAGAACGGTAGCCCCA
Source organism: Octadecabacter arcticus 238 (assembly GCF_000155735.2). Taxonomy (GTDB): domain Bacteria; phylum Pseudomonadota; class Alphaproteobacteria; order Rhodobacterales; family Rhodobacteraceae; genus Octadecabacter; species Octadecabacter arcticus. The sequence goes on along the minus strand of NC_020910.1, from coordinate 10,763 downwards.
AGGCAGCGCTAGCGCAAAACTCATGACCATCAGATAACTTTCGGTCAGGGTAAACTGAAAGGTCAGCGGTGCCGAAAACAGGTGCCGCATCACTGCATCAGTGCAGACAAGTACCATAGCCGTCGAAATTGCGATCCCACCCAGTGCGGCCATCGTGTTTTCAACGAGGCGCAGCCCCGTGTCTAACGGTGCGGCTGCACGGAAGATCGCAGACTGACTCATGACAAACCTGCAGCCGCAGCACGGTATGCATCCAGAACCGACTGAGCGGGTAGCTCGCGCTCAGCCAGACGATTGACCCAGTCAGTATGGACCGCCTCAAGCGCACCGTTGATCTTTACTAGCTCTTCAGCAGGGATTTCGTAGATATGCATGCCATTTGCGGCGAATTCTGCTGCCAGACTGTCCGTTTCGCCGTCCATGCGCGTGGCAACTGATTTTTCAACCAGTGCACCAGCTTCCATCATTGCGGCACGGATGTCTTCGGGGATCGTATCCCATTTCTCTTGGCGGATAGAAAAGACGTTAGTGAAGGTGCCAAACGACCCATTGGAGCTGGCTGCATCGCACAGTTCCTGCACACCATAGCCCTTCACACTGGAGAATGCCGATAGAGTTGCGCCTACCGTGCCACGTTCCATCGCGACGTAGATGTCGGAGGCGGGAATCTCTGCGGGCGCTGCCCCAAGAGACTGAATAGCAAGATTCATGCTCCCACCGGCAGAGCGGATGACACGCCCATTAAAGTCCTCATATGACTTGATCGGTCCTTCGGAACTAAATATTTGATAAGGCGGAAAAGCCATATTCCAGATTGGGACGACACCGTTTGTAGAGAACTCTCCGCTTAGTTCAGGTGTTTTAAGCGCGGCGGCATACGCCTGAATGTTGGTTTTTGCTGAGGAGCCAAGCCCTGGCAGCATCGACACACCGTTCAAAGGCATCTTGTCACTGGCATATCCCACGGGGATCGGAACAGCATCAGCAACGCCGGACTGGATTGCGCTAAGCAGACCTTTGAGGTTGGCTAACTGCCCTCCAGGATAATACCGAAACGACACTGCATCACCCACGATTTCTTTGAGATTTTCCATCCATGGCTCGACTCCGCCTGCGGAAATGATGTGCGCGTTCGGGCTGCCGTGTACTACCGTCAGCTCAACCGCCGAAGCGGCCCGAAGAATTGCCGGAGTCGCCAAAAGTCCGAAAGTTGCGACTCCTGTCTTCATAAAATTCCGTCTTTGCATAGTGTATCCTCCCATGGATTTACTTGATTTTCTGGTTGCTAGGGGACTTATCCCGGCACCGTCGATTTGAATGACGGGCGCTGTGAAAGCTGTGCCACACGTTTGGCCAGCGAGGGCCGGTTCTCTGTGACGGTGACCTCGGGATGGCGCAGCGAAATCCAGTCAACGGCACAGACCAAAGCTATATCGGCCAGATCAGGGGTGTCACTGTCGCGTGTCGCGCATACCTCTAGCGCATCAAACGCGCGGCTCAACGCATTCAGGTTTTTTGCGACAAAGGCGTCTGTGTCTTCCGCGCCTGGGCGGGTCTTTTCCACCCGAGCTGCCATGCCTGTGTCCAAAACACCGTTGGCGAGGGCAAGTGCTGAAAGCCGTTCGATCCCCTTGCAGCGAAATATATCCGCGCTTCGTGTTGTCGTCAGAAGATAGTGAGAAATCAGATCGGATTCACCAATTGCGCGACCATCGTCTAGCTCCAGCGTCGGAATTTTAGCAACCGCGTTGACCTCCCAAAATCCTGTGGTTGCATCACGTGGGTTGACCGATATTTCCTCGACGTCTTGAGCTTTGCCCATCTCTGCCAGCAGGACTCGCACCTTGCGGGCATAGGGCGAATTCGCGCTCATATATAATTTCATCATAGGTCCCAATATCATTGTGAGGAAGCTACGCGAGCAACCACAATTCAGACAAACGGAAAGATCAGAATTGTTATTCTGAAAAATAGGACAATCAAAGTATCAGGGCTAAGCGGTTGCGATTGATCAGGGCGGTTTTCAGCAAGGTTTTGATCACCAGTGTGCTGGCTTGGGTCTCGACTTCTCCACGGCGCGAGATCACACCCATGGTGCGCATGATTTTGCGGCCTTCGAACGGCAGGGCGACCAAGCGCGACATGGATAGCAGCGTCGGATCAACGATCGGCATCACCGTGGCACCCAGACCTGCTGCAACCAGGGCAAACAACGTCGGATATTGCAGCGTCTCATAACGAGGGATCACCTTAAAACCTGCGCTTCGGGTCAATTCATCTAGAACCTGCCGCGCCGTGCTGCCGACGCTGGGGCACATCATATCCAGACCGCTTAGGTCATCGGGCCGTGCATAACCCCGCGCTGCGATGGGGTGCTTTTCCGGTAGGATCAGTCGGAATTCCTGCCCAAAAATCGGTCGGAAGACCAAAGCATCTGGTACATCATCATAGGGCCCGATCCCAAAGGCCACAGCGCCGCTTTCCACTAGCTGCAGCATCTCTGTACGCAACGCCTCCATCAGTGAGATCATCAATCCGGGTTGCCGTTCAGCAATTGTCGTCAGCGTTTTTGGCATCAGTGAGACCGCGATCGTTGGCGATACAGCCAACACCAATCTGCCCATAAAGGCGTTGTTGTCATCTTTGAAGTCAGTGACCAACTTGTTTGTGTCGTTCAGCAGCCTCCGCCCGCGGGCTAGAAATTTCTCTCCGGCATCGGTCAGGCGCATGCTGCGTGTTGTGCGTACCAGCAATCGCACCTCCAGCAATGCTTCCAAACGGTTGATATGATCGGTTACCGCCGAAGGCGAGCGTGATACCCTCTCCGCTGCACGGCTAAAACTGCCAGCTTCGGCGACTGCCACGAAGGTGGCAATCAGCCCCATGATCTGTCTGTCTTTCATAATCTGGTTCTATTCTAAAGTTTGTTCTTGCTGAACATAGAAGACGGCCTTCAAAGCCGTGGTGTCACTTCTCCCAATATCATCTGTCAGCAAAGGCCTAACGCCGCACGCTAATGAAGAGCGCGGATTCAACTCGCCAGTGCAACTTTACCCACGGTATGATGCATGAGGCAGCGATGCCCAAGTGCTTCTCACCGTCTAAAGTAAAGGAACACAAATGCGAGCCTATCACCGCCTCACTGAGGGGCAGCGTAACCAAGTTTATGCGTTGAATAAAGCAGGTTTGAAGCAATATGCCATTGCGGATCAGATCGGCGTGAACAAATCGACGATTTCGCGGGAATTTAAGCGCAACACAGGCCTGCGCGGATATCGCCCCAAGCAGGGGCATCGTCTGGCTTGCTCACGGCAGGCACAAATTTGCCGGACCCGTATCTCGGATGTAATGTGGACTAGGATTGAAAAGATGATCCGGGAGGAATTGAGCCCCGAGCAGATTACAGGTCATCTGGGCGTTGTTGCATAGATCCCACGGGTTCTGTCGCAAATTTTATTGAGGTTTAAGTGCGGGGATCGGCTGGACACAATTACGCTGCGAGCGCCGCAAATTGCTGAAACGCGGTAAGGCCGTTGGCATGGAGCTGCCCCTTTCGGATCATGTGCGCGGTCTCGATCCCAGCCAGTGTCGCCTCGGCAGAATGGAAGGCCTTGAAGCCAAGCATCGGCCCCGTAATCCGTTTTACGAAGCGATGATCCTGTTCGATGATGTTGTTGAGGTATTTGACCTGCAGGATCTTGATTGTGTTGCCGGAGCCCGTGAACTTCAGGATCACATTGACGCTTTGCAGACCCGCCAGATTAGCGCCGCTTTTGTCGATGACAACACGGTCAGGCACGCCGTTCGTGCCAATTGCGCGCTTGAAAAATCGGCGGGCTGCCGCCTTGTCGCGACGCTCAGACAGCATAAAATCAAGGGTTTTCCCTGTGTTGTCGACCGCCCGGTAATAGTAGGTCCATTTGCCCTTAACCTTGATGTATGTTTCGTCCATGCGCCAAGATACTGCAGTTGGCTTCTTCCGGGCTTGCGCTTGTGTCGCCAGCAGCGGCGCAAACTTAACTACCCAACGGTTCAGCGTCCCATGATCAACATCAACGCCACGCTCCTCCATGATCTCTTCAAGATCACGGTATGAGACCGGGTAGCGAAGATAAAAGAAGACCGCGAAAAGGATCACGTCCTTCGGGAAGTGCATACCCTTGAAATCGATCATGGCTCTACATCCCTTACCCGTTATGGTTGCCCACAAAATATTGCGCCATTACGCGTCACCGCGAAAGACAAAAAACTTTGCGACAGAACCATAAATGCTGCCTGCTTTTCAGCAGAGACAACGCGCGGCAGGGCCTTGGGCTTGCGATATTCAAACCCCAACCGGGCAAGAAGCTTGATGCAGCCAGAGTGCGAGTAGCGCAGGCCAAATTTTGTTGAAACGTGGGCTCTTATCTCAACCGACGAGTGGCAGAAGCGGCCGTCCAGCCAGTCGCATAATGCCGCCTCTTGATCAGCGGCCATACGAGATTGACCGCCTTTCCAGCCATCAGCTGCAAGCGCATCCCAGCCGTTTTCACGATAGGTTTTGTGCCAGCCGCGAACGGTGTCGTCGTCCAAATATAGAAATTCCGCGATTACCTGACAGGACTTCCCATCATCCAGCAAAAGAAGCGCATTTGCAGGTTCTGTCGCAAAGTTTTTGGGCTTTCCCGTCTGTTCGTAATGGGGCAATGCTTTTTGGGCAAACATAACGGGTCGGGGATGTAGGGCAATGATCGATTTCAAGGGTACGCACTTCCCGAAGGACGTGATCCTTTTCGCGATCTTTTTCTATCTACGCTACCCGGTCTCCTACCGTGATCTTGAAGAGATCATGGAGGAACGCGGCGTTGATGTTGATCATGGGACACTTGACCGTTGGGTGGTTAAGTTTGCGCCGCTGCTGGCGACACAAGCGCAGTCGCGTAAGAAGCCGACTGCAGAATCTTGGCGTATGGATGAAACCTACATCAAGGTTAAAGGCAAATGGACCTACTATTACCGCGCTGTCGACAACACGGGGAAAACCCTTGATTTCATGCTGTCTGAGCGTCGCAACAAGGCAGCAGCCCGTCGATTCTTCAAGCGCGCGATTGGCACGAACGGCGTGCCTGACCGTGTTGTCATCGACAAGAGCGGCGCCAATCTGGCGGGTCTGGAAAGCGTCAATGTAATTCTGAAGTTCATGGGCTCCGGCAACACGATCAAGATCCTGCAGGTCAAATACCTCAACAACATCATCGAACAGGATCATCGCTTCGTAAAGAGGATCACGGGGCCGATGCTAGGCTTCAAGGCCTTCCATTCTGCCGAGGCGACCTTGGCTGGAATCGAGACTGCGCACATGATCCGAAAGGGGCAGCTCCATGCCAACAGTCTCACCGCGTTTCAGCAGTTTGCGGCGCTCGCAGCATAATTATGTCCGGGCGATGCCCGCACTCAAACGCCACCAAAATTTGCGACAGAACCCTCGGAAGGATGGGTTGATATTCTTGACCAGGGCGCCCTGCTCACGCTCAACGCAAAGACCGGGTGGCGCGAAGTGGAAATCGGTCGGGGATCAAGCGACCAGACTTGTCCCGTTCATGCAATTGAGCAATGGCTGCATTTCGCCAAGATCGATTTTGGGCCTGTGTTCGTCCGCACGTCCCGTGATTGCACGAAGGCTCTGGAGGCGCGGCTCAGTGACAAACACGTCGCGCGGCTCATTAAGCAAACAGTGCTGGATGCTGGCATCCGGTCCCACCTCCCCGAAAAAGAACGCATCGCGCTGTTCTCGGGCCACTCCCTGCGCGCCGGCCTCGCGAGTTATGCCGAAGTTGACGAACGCTACGTCCAGAAACACCTCGGCCACGCGTCAGCCGAGATGACCCGCCGCTACCAACGCCGCCGCGATCGGTTCCGTGTCAACCTGACCAAGGCTGCAGGCCTGTAAGGTGTTGGCGAGACGCTAACCCTAGTTCGACCCGTCATTTTTGAGTGCTCCCAAAGCAGCGATGTGGCGGGGTAAATCGCTTCGCGAATGCAAGATATCCACAACCAAGACCTCAGCAGAGCGTTCCAAGAATACGACAAAATGCTCTCCTGCCCTCGCGTAGCGCAACTCCATTTCGTCATCGACAAGGATGGCACAACTACGAGATACGGCATCACCGCGCGCAAGTGCTTCGCATTTCGCGACCAGTTCGGTCTCATAGAGATCGGCCTGTCGTGCACCAAACTGCTCAATCGTCCAACGCGCGATATCGACCAAGCTGTCTTCAGCCTTCCTTGTCAGTCTAAATGAACGGGTCAAGTTCCCGAACGGGCCTTACCAAAGGCACGTCGAATGGCGTCGGCCCCAGTCCCTTCGGCGAGGTCTCCAGATTCGATCTGTGCGAGACCCAGCCGCAATCCATTTCGAAGCTCGATCAAACCAGCTTCCTCGCGCTCAAGAAGCCGTAAACCTGCGCGCAGAGCTTCGCTCGCATTTTGGTATCGTCCCGACGAAATCAGGCCTTGCACCAGCTCATCTTGGGACTCTGTCAGTACGACATTGCGTGTAACCATAGGTCTATCTCCTTATTGGCAATATATGCCAACTGGTCATCGTAATCAACAAACGCAGAGTGAAAGAACACGACATTTCCACTGATATGGACGATTTCATTAAAATACGTTCCATCGAATGCCTGTATTTCAAGGGGTTCATGCGTTTTGTCATCAACGAACCCCGACCTTTTCACTCAAACGGCCGTAGAAACTACGATCCAGATGCAACTCGCCTGCCCGCGCCTTCTCGACCATCCCGCGCAGATAGCCACCGGGCGATTTAACCTCTCCAGTTGAGTGTTTATCAAAGATTAGAGCGATAGCTGCAGAGGCAACAGTTGGTCCAAGCGCGCGTTGCGACACATTCCAGGCGTTCTCTGATATCCCCACCATCCCACGCATCTTTCCTGCGGCTCGGTGGAGGTCATCCCAGTTTCGAATGTACCCCTCCATCCCGCGTGCCATCTCAGCAAAGTGCGGACAGGTCAGCATTAACGTCGGGATATCAATATCAGATTTGCGTTTCTTGGTATGCGTGCTCCATTTGATATCAATACCGACATCTTCTGGCCTCTCAACCCGTTCAGGTGTCGGTGGTTCAAGCTCTATGCCCACCGCGTGCTTTTTTTCGAAGCAGTTACTATTTACAAGATGAGGTTGATTTGTAGTTAGTATGTGGGTGGCACTAGAGACACCTGTGGGTGCCATATCTACATCAATTAACACAACACTTGATGGAACCGATGCTTCCTTAAGAGGTGATTTTTCATCCGATTCCTCAGGCCACTCGAAGGCTGCTTCGAAAGCTTTCTCAACCCGATCTTTGAAGTCTTTGAACCAGTCAGCGATGTCCATAAGCTTATGAGACGTTGTGGTGCGCTTGGGGAGCCCCAGCAGCAACACAGCAAATTCTTCCTGCAATTTGCGCCACGGGCCGCGTAGCCCGCTCTCTAGGGCCTTTTCGATCTTTGCACGGATCATGCGCCGCGTAACTGTGATGACGTTCCTCAGGGACGCACAGAACTGACGTTCTTCCTTCAGCTGGGCGTAGAGAGCCTCAAACTCTTCCGCACGCGCCGCGAGCGGTGCCAGATCGAAGCCATAAGCCTCTACGATAACCCCGTCCTGGTCTCTGTGTCCGTAGCGCTTGCCGTTGGGGCTATCCTTGATCCAGATGAGGCCAAGCTCCGCCAACCGGCGCACATGACGTCTCAGCGTCGACAGGGAGAACCCAGTCTGTTCCATCAAAAAATTGTTCGAAGCCCAAACAATAGGCCGCCTACCCTGCTCCCAGTCTTGTGGCTGCGTGAAAGCAGCAAAGGTATCGAGCAGAAGCAGGTCCTGGGCCTGCAATCCGATCGTTGCAGCGACCCTTTTGGTCGCACTGGTTGCCTGTGATTTAGGTATCGACAGCTGTTCACCGGCTTGTGCATGCTTTTCAGCGACTACAAGGCCCGGAGTTGGCTTGCGCCATCCGTTATGTTTCATGAGTGTTGTTAAACCTCCATCAGTTGCATGAAGGCAAAAGGGTCCCGTTCACCAAATCGGTGTTGTCTCGTTGACTTCGATTCGCGGGAGAGTTATCTAAGTCTTGCAACAGAAATTAGATCAGCTCTCATGCCGCGAGGTTTGGGGGCTTTTCTTTTGCCGTTAGATCACGTGATGCTCCTTTCTGCTCTTTGCCTCAATTGGGGTCGTGCGCCCTTCCCTGTCGTTGCAGGTGAGCGTTTTCATTTCTTCGACCCGTGTTCTTGTAGATAAGCTGCGATCATGTCGCCTAAGCCTTCTAGGCTCTGCTTGTCCAAATCTATTCCCGCAGCACTGATCGATAGCTTTCCGCCTTGTGATGAGACAGAAAGCTTCTCCCTACCAAACTTGCGTATGATTGTTAGCTTCTTCGTTTTGGTTGTACCTTTAGCCGCCTTAACCGGCCTTTTTACCAGATCAGCGACAACTTTCTCGAGCTCTCGATGGCTAAGCCCATAGACATTCTTGCACGCGTGCAAGATCTCATCGCGCGCCTTCAATACCGCCTTCCCCCTCGAAACGTGGCTTTCATGCACGCCGATGATGCTTGCAAATCCAACAGCGGTTACCTTTTTGTCAGGGTTGGCAGTTTCATAGCGATCAAACATCTGGCCAACCGATAGAAGACGCTCGAAAGCACCAAGGTTTTCGCGCTCTTCATTTTCCCTGAAGCGCATGAATAGCATCTCAAACTGATCGTCTGAAACGCCTCTCTTCTCCGGCGATGCCAAAATGGCCCTGACAGGTCGACCGAGCTTCTGAGCAATGGCATGCCGTCTACGGCCAGTGATTAGAAAAAATGGAACGCCAGTACAGTTCTCTGGATCTAGTGGATCGGGTTGCCAATGTGGATCGACTGACCATATCTGAATCGGTGTGTCTTGTCCATTTTTCTCAATGCTTTCAAGCAGGGAGTTGAAAGCGTCCTGATCTATCCAGTCATCTCGTCTATCCGTCCCAATCTCATCTATGATTTGGGTGGGATCAAGTTCCAGCTCATGCTTCCCTTGTAGAATATGCTCTACGATCTGCGCACGCTTCTCGTTCAGAAGGACTTGAGTGTCGCTAAGGGCTCCCGCTTTCCAAGCGCTGCCTGAGCCGCCCATCCTAGGTTTCAAACCTGTGGCGGGCTCAGGTGCGGCAGTTATGGCTTCCTGAACAGGATCACTTACAACGTCTTTTGGTAGAGCCTCAGCGGTCTCAGCTGATTTTTTGCGTAAGACAGAGCTACTGATCGAGCGCTTCATTCTGCATCCTCTCCAAAGTCATAGAAATCTTCCATCCAAGCGTCTGCGTAACCTCGTTCTAATCCAGGCCACAAACGGGATACGATCGCGTCGTTCACAGCATCAGCGTTGTCGATAAAACGATTGATGCCTTTCTTCTTGCCGGGCGTATCGGGCTCGTACTCGTAAACAGACTGGTAGACGTCAGATGCGTTCGAGATCGCATCTGAACGCAGGTAAAACACTGGAAGGACTTCGTCCGGACAGTTCTCTAGAAGATTGCTAACCTGTTTCAAATCCTGCTCATTCGTTCGTTGGACTATGGTCGGCAGCAACATGTTGGCACCTGCACCGATATCCAGACGCTCATTCGCGAATATGTGGCGCAACATAGTCAGTAGTCCTGTGACAAATGTTGAAAGTGTTGCTATATCGAATCCCTTCATCGTCTGAGGAATGATGAGCGAAGAGGATGCTATGACGTTGTTGAGCTGGAAAAGGGTAAGTGCGGGCTGATAGTCAATGATGATACAATCAAGCGTCTCCACAAGAGCCGCATCAAGCTTTGATCGATCTACTTTCCCATCACTCATGAGCTCATTGGGCTTGGTGACGGGGACATGCCCATCACGCCAGCGGTCAATTGCATCCTTTAGAAATCGATAAAACCTTTTACCAGGAATATCTGCGCGCAGAATTCTTGCGATCTGAATTTCGCCCTCAGAAGTTTCACCGTGAGCGGGCAACAAACGTACACCAGGCCAGGAAGTTTTCTTGAAGAAGGTGTCCAGCGTAGGCGCGTCGTAGTCCGTAAAAGGTAGATCTTCGGTTGTCTGAAACAAGCCCGCAAAATCCACCATCGTTGGCGTGTTTTCATCCGGCATGGCTGGCATCTCTTCGCCACCCACAAAATACAGCGTTATTGTACTTTGAGGGTCCGCGTCCATTATTCCTACACGCATGCCATAGTGTAAACTGAGGTATTGCGCAAAATGTGCGGCTGACAGCGATTTTGCCGTCCCACCCTTTTGGCTCGCAAAGGAAATCACAGGAAGAGCATCTTCAGGCTTCCGCCACGCAAGATATTCGTAAGGGCGTTTTCCAGTGCCCGCGAGCAGGGCCCGAATGTGCATTAGTTCTTTGAGGGTAAACACACGCTCACGACCAACATAATTCCCAGCAGGAAAGTCTTCGTGATCTTTTGCCAGCTTTGTAAGATGCTGGTGGCTGACATTAAGAAAACGTGCGCACTGTCGCATGGACCAGGAGCGCTTAATGCGATCCCGCATCGTAAGCTCTTTATTTACAGAAACCATCGTCTTACTGAGCCCCCTAGAGAGCTCTTGCAAAAATTGTTCTAGATTACCGCTCATGCTGCATTCCATTTTTCCGATTCTCTTTTGGATTCGGTTCATGAACTAACTAGCACGTTTTTTGATGTTTTGTACAGATACCGTACGCACATCAGAATTTCACGCACGTTTT